>JBCCNE010000090.1:0-12168 GCA_039026015.1 Cyanobacteria bacterium P01_C01_bin.70
GATTTTCTGACTGGGTTTCTGCTGCTTTTACCTTGAGTTATCTTTACTCTTAACTCCAAAAAAACTTTCAGTAATTTAAATATTCATATCAGCAGTAACAGATTAAAAAAGCAGCGTAACAGCTGATATTATCATTTCAATGAAAGTGAAATCAGGGAGTTTTAAGTTTAGATTGAGACTTGCTCTGACTGATTAATCATGGATGGACTCCACATTCGGTCCACTCTAAAAGTTTTACAACTACACCAATTTTCGTAAGACCCGGAACTTTGGGTAGAGAGATTTACAGAGCCCTTGAGTAAGACCCGATATTGCCAGGTATAGTCTTGCTTTCGCAGAACGGAGACCTGCATGGGATTGTGTCAAGGCGGCACTTTTTAGAAGTGATCAGTCGCTTCTACGGTTGCGAATTATTTTTGCGTCGCTCGATCGCAACGCTTCATCGATTTATTACCCAGGATTTCCTGTGATTATCTGGCAATACCCCAATTCCAGAGGCGGCTTAGAAAGCGATTGCCCGCCGTCATAATTGTTGTATGAGCCCCTAATGGTGGAGTGTAAAACTCTTGCCAATCAGCCCTTTTTTTGTTAAATATGCACGACATCCTATAGGCGCAGTCAGTGATCTATCAGCCAACCTCTGAGCTGCTGCAAGAGAAAACGTGGACTGAGCGGATACATATTGAAAAGATGGCTAGCCTGGGTCACGGTACCGGGATAAAAAAGCAAAAGCCTATAGCTGGCATAGATTTGACAACCTGAGGGGTGAGGCGGTGAGCTAGGAATCATCACAAAACCAACCCTCACGGCCTCATGAACGAAATTAGCCGAATTCAATCAACTTTACGCTGCCATCTCCATTGGCATGGGGCGCGACTCACCTTTTTTACGATCACCATCCCCGGCTGCTGCTCCTGGCTCGCCAGCACCGGGCACCGAGTTTGAAATTTTGTTGCCGACAGAGCCGTCTGGGCCCGCTACGATTGCAGAGCATCATGACCTCACCGCAGAGAACCTGACGGCTGCCCGCTGAACAGCAGTTAACCTACCGCTAGGAGATATCATCCTCCGTGAATCGCCGCTTGATTCCAGGTTTGGATAGTTTTGCCAGTAAGCGGCTGACCCCAGAAGGGGGTGTTTTTTGCCGGCGATCGCATCGTATTCGAGTCAACGGTCCACGCTAGGTCAGGGTCAAAGAGAAATGCCTCAACGGCGGCTCGCTCGGCGATTTGCGGCGCAGGAGCCGATAGGATTTGGGCGGGACGACTGCTGATGGCCTGCAATAGTTCTAGAGCCGTCCATTCTCCGGCAGCGACAAACTGCTGCCAGAGGACGGCAAAAGCCAATTCTAGGCCGATGGCTCCTGGTGGCGCATTGCCAAAGGCGACCGTTTTTTCTTCATAGGTGTAAGGGCTGTGGTCGATCGCGATCGCGTCGATGATGCCAGACTTGACCCCAGCGATAAGCGCACTCTGATCGGACGGATTGCCCAACGGCGGCTCCAGTCGCAGATTGGGATTGTAGCTGAGGGCATCGGCGGTCGAAAACAGCAGGTGCATCCAGGTCGTGCTAGCAGTGATAGGCAGACCTGCCGTTTTAGCCTGGTCAATCAGCTCGACACTGCGAGCCGTGGAAATGCGCATCAGGTGAACTGGCGCATCAAGTTCGTGTACGAGTTCCAGAATAGTGGTGAGGGCCACGGTTTCGGCGGCGACCAAAACTCCAGACAAGCCCCCCATCAGGGCTAGACTGCCATCCCGAGCAATGCCGCTGCCCGCCAAAGCGCGATCGCAGGGCCACAGGGCTACAGGACAATTGAGCGAGCGCGTATATTCCAACAGTCGCCGCAGCAGCACGCGGTTAGCGATGGGGGTTCCGTCGGCCAATCCGGCTAGTGCCAACGCCCTGATGCCGGCGAGTTCTGCCAGCTCCGTCATCTGTTCGCCTTGGGCTCCTTGGGTGAGGGCCGCCCAGGGCAGCAGCGTGGGCTGAGGCAGCAGATCCAGGTCGCAGGCCAGATCAACCAGGCGACGCAGGGCACCGGGATTATCCAGCGCTGGCTCAGTATCGGGCAAAATGCCGACCCGGGTAAAGCCGCCCGCGATCGCTGCCGCCATCAAATCTGCCAGGGTTTCTCGCGACTCGTAGCCCGGTTCCCCACTGTGGCTATATAAATCCACCAGGCCAGGGACTAGGACTTTGCCACTGCCGTCAATGACCTCAACGGTACTGGCGTCAACGTCTAGAGTGGGAGCGATGGCGCTAAAGCGTCCACCCACCATCAACACATCTTGAACCTGATCGGTCTGAGTGGTGGGGTCAATTACCCGCACTTGCCGCAGTAGTGTGCCTGCCATAATTATCGGTTGAACTCAGGGGTGAGAATTACAGCGCTCCGGCCGCGGTTTTGTCAAAAATGCTCCCTGAAAGATGAATCGTCAGGTTGGCGGCGGTTAGCACTGGCTTACTCTCAACGCCGTCAGGATAATCGATGACGCTCACTGCACCATTGCCCTGTTTGAACTGCCAAAACGACTCTGGCCCTAACCCGGCAATGTGGCAGAGTAGCGCCTTGTTAATCGCGTCGTGGGCTGACACCAGCACGGTCACCGGCTTTTCAGTGCCGCTGTATTTGGCCACAATATCATTCCAAGTAGCGATCGCCCGAGCCCACACCTGCTCCAGATTTTCGCCGCTTTCGCCCGGCATATCCACCGTTTCAGGCTGCTCTTGCCACTGCTTCAGCATGCCAGGATAGCCGGATTCGATTTCGTGCTCATACAGTCCTTCCCATTCGCCGTGGCCGATTTCCTTCAAACCGTCGGTGGTTTCTAACGCCACCCCAGGATGGTGCTGCAAAATCAGCTCTGCTGTCTCTTTAGGGCGCGAGAGAGAACTCGACACCGCCGCATCAATTTTCACCGACTTGAGAAACTCAGCGGCCTGCTGACCCTGACGCCGGCCGTTTTCGTTGAGGGGAATGTCAATCTGCCCCTGGAAGCGCTTTTGCCGATTCCACTCGGTTTCGCCGTGGCGCACCAGCAGCAGCCGCGGCCCCCGATGGCGCGATCGCAGCGTCGGCAGCGTCTCGCCCATGTGGCTGGTCAAATTCATCGACTCTAGCTGCACCCCGGCATCTAACGTGCCGGCAAAATTCAGCACGCTGATGGCGCAGTTGGCTTGGCCCAACTGTTCGTGAATTTTCGGTCCTTGGCCCAGGGCGGTTGCCAGCAGTGCTCGATTGATGGCGCTGTGGCCCACAACTAAAATGGTTTGCTCAGAATGTTGCGGCAACACTGCTTGCCAAAACTGAGTGGCGCGTTCGTAGAGCGATCGCACCGGATAAAACTCGGTGCCGTCAGCTAGGGGCATCATGCAGTTGTCCGGGTCATGTCGCCACCGGTCATACATCTCGGGATAGGTTTCTTCGACTTCACGAAAGGACATACCTTCCCACAGCGGCAGGTCGATTTCTTTGATGGTGTCAACGGCGGTGGGCAAGGGCGTAGCGGGAATTTCTGACCGCAACACTTCAACAATCGTTTCTGCGGTTTTATAAGCTCGCTTGAGCGGACTGGCATACACCTGCTGGAATGTGATGCCTTTGAGCGTCGCTCCCACCTGCCGAGCCTGCTGAATGCCTAAATCCGTAAGTTCTGAAACATCGATTTGCCCTTGAATCAGTTTTTTGACATTAAAGGTGCTCTGCCCATGCCTCACCAGGATGACGCGCGTTTTCAAGATGTCTCCTCCGCCTGCTTAAAGCCAGTCCGATTCTACCCTGCAGGGGGAGACGGCAAGTATGCTGTTGGGAGCGATCGCCCACGGGCACTAGTCACTCGCTCAGATCACTCAGAAAAGGGGTTGCCCTGAAGACTCAATTGGTTATAGCTGTCAGCCAGCTGCTGCCAAAGCTTACTGATCTCTGTGTAAGCTTCAGTGGGCGTAATTTTGCCCCCGGTTTCCAAGCCCGAGAGCGTGTTGACCCGCATCGCAAATTCCTGCAGATTGGCATTGAAGGCTAAATTTTGCGGCGAAAATCGACCGTAGTAACGACTACGAGGCGCTAAAAATTCATGGTTATGGGGACTATGAGCGGTCATGACATACCTGAGTAGACGCTCGGCAAATTAAAAAAGGTTTTTATTGGTCTAGACAAATCAATCTTAACTAAATGGTAACTGCCCAGCTAGGGTAACAGGATGCGACTAAAAAGAGGCTTTTGCAGCATTAAGATGTTAACGTTCCAGAATGGACTTAACAGAAGCGCTGGAACGAAGGCTGTCACTGAATAGTACGAATAGCTCTAAGCCGCCCAGTAGCGAAGGGTTTCAAAAGGCCCCTCGGAGGATGCAAAGTTCACGCCAAACAGTCCAGCGCCGCAACGGTGGTCAGCCGGGTCACCGCGGTCAGACGCTAGAGATGATACGGCCTCCGGATGAGGTGATTGAGCATGCCGTGCCCCAGGTGTGCGGTCAGTGTGGCGATGGGATGCAAGCCGAGCCTGTGAGTGGGGTGCTCAAGCGCCAGGTCTTCGATATTCCTGCCCCTTTGCAGCAAGTCAGACACCCCCGGCAAAGCCGGTGGCTTGATGAGTGGGACCGCCCCAAGGGCGGATGTCCTTGTTAAGAGTGTCTGACCTCGGCTTCAGAACTGTCCGCTCCTATCCGCTAAATCCTGGTCTTGGATATACCGTTTCACCGCGTCCAGTGCAAAGCCGACTGTTGATACCGCATAGCCCGTTGCCCAAAAGGACTCACCACTGAAATTGCGCTGTTTGCCTTTGAACTGGCGGGCAATGACAATAGCACTATGGCCTTTCAGAAAACCAATGATTGAGGCGACTGCATATTTGGGCGGCATCTCGATGCACAGGTGGACATGATCGGGCAGCAAATGGCCCTCCACAATCCGGCATTCCTTTGGGCGCGCCAACTCATGGAATATCGGTCCCAGAAACTTCCGAATCTCCCCAAACATCACTTTGCGCCGATATTTGGGCACGAACACCACATGGTATTTACAGTCCCATTTGGAATGAGACAGGCTTTGATAAAATTCCGACATGGCTTTGTCCTCCTACGGATTTGCTGGTTCAAGCCACCGTGGGAGGTACTTTACTGCGGGAACGCTCAAAGCTGGTCGAGTCGCACTGGTCAAACCAGTGGCTTACCTCAGATATTCAGTTAGTCCCCTTGACATACTGGTTGAACCACTGGAACTGCTCCCAAAGCACATGCTCTATGCTCTCTTGAGCCCGATAGCCGTGGTCTTCAAAAGGCAGCAATACCAAGCGGGCCGTGCCTCCCGCGCCGCGCACGGCTTCGTAGAAGACCTGAGATTGAGGCGTCAGGGTACCTGGGTTGGAGTCGTCGGCCCCGTGAATGATTAAAACCGGTTCATTAACTTGGTCAGCAAAGAAAGTCGGTGAGACCTGAACGTAGACATCCCGAGCTTCAAACAGAGAACGGCGCTCACTCTGAAAGCCGAAGGGCTGATTGGTTTTATTATAAGAGCCGCTACGGGCAATACCAGCCTGAAATAAATCCGTATGAGCAAGCAGGTTCGCTACCATCAGGCCGCCGTGGCTATGGCCCATGACGCCGATGCGATCGCGATCGGCAACCCCGATTTCAACCGCCTTTGCCACCGCCGCCTCGGCATCTGCAACCAACTGAGGAACAAAGGTGTTGTAAGCAGTTTCTGGGTCACCGATAATCGGCATCGCCGTTTGATCGAGTACGGCATAGCCCTGAAGCAAAAAGAACAGGTGAGAAGCCCCGTACAGGCGCATAAAGCGCTGAGTTGAACCGCTTACCTGGCCAGCAGTCTCGGCGCCAGAGTACTCAAGTGGGTAGGCATAGAGCACCGTCGGCAAGCGGGTGCCCGCTTCGTAGCCGGGAGGCAGGTACAGGTGAAAACTCAGCGGCACACCGTCCTCACGCTCATAGCGCACAATGTGCTTTTCGATTGCCCGCAGCTGTGGAGTCGGGTCGTCAAAGTGGGTAATTGGCGCCTGTTGCCATGCGCGAGTCGCTTCCCCCTCAGACGCGGCAGTCGCCTCGCCCAAAGTGGCTAAGTAGTAGTTAGGGACATCTTTCGCCGACTCAGAACGCAACACAAAGCTTTCATCACCGGTAAAGGTCACAAAGAACTCATAACGATCCGGACGGCTGCGAAATAACCGCTGCGTTTCTCCAGTTTCTAAGTGACGCAAATCGAGAAAAGGGCGGTCCCCCTGAGCGGTTGCCCCGCTGCCGCTGAAATAAACCGCATTGCCCTGCTGACGCATAACGCGACGGCCATTGGGCAATGTCTGAAAAACCGGCGAGCCCGGGTCGCTGTAGCGATCGCTTTCATCAAGGTCGTACCATTTTTTCGCCTCTCCTGTGGCCACATCTACCAGCCAAACATAACGCCAGCGGCGTAGCCGTTCATGCTGGCTCAGCATCAACGTGTCGCCCACGGCACTCCAGGCATTTCGCCCGGGTTGAACACGATGCTCAGCGTGAAAAACCACCTGCGGTGTTTGCGTAAAGGGCGCATCTAGGCGCATGAGGCGATCGCGATGGGGCACTTCGCTAGCAGGGTCGCCGCCATCCAGTGCTTCGACCCAAAACAGCGTGTGAGGAGCAGTCGGGCGCCAAGTCACCGCACGGGGACCAACCGGCACTCCCTGTACTGGCACCGAATCCGCCACTGGCAGGGAAGTCACCGTCGCGATTGACTCGCCGGCAGCGCTCCAGACTTCAATCTGGCTAGCAAAACGTCGCCAAGTAACTTCGTGGGACCAGGGAGCGAGCAAACGTTGAACTAGAAGATATTCACCATCTGGCGAGAACCGAGCTGTGGTGTAAGGAGCAGGAGTCCCGATGATCTTGATTTGGCCAGTTGCCGGGGCAACAATGACTAACTCAGAATTGGTGTAGTACTCAAAGAGAACATCGTCGTAAGCCGTTGCCAGCAGATTACGGGCCTCGTAAGTCGAGCGGGCGGAGGCTCCCGCCCCTTCGAGGATTTCCGGTCCTAGAGGCCTGGTCGGTGGCTGCGGAGTTGGCCCCCGGTCAGGGATACGGCGAACCAGCAGCCGCTGCTGATCGGGCAGCCAACTGACCGCATTACCCAACAGCGGATTGAGCGCCAGTCCCGTAATTTCGGTGACGTCACCGGCGACAGACCCAATCCACAAGCCAATATGATCCGCATGTTCCACCATGAGTGCAAAGCGCTGACCATCTGCCGTCCAACTCACGCCATACACTTCTGCCCCATCAGGCAGCGCCAGTGATAGCTCCAAGCCGTCTCGCACGCTGATGAGACGCAGGGAGGTGCTCCCCCGCTGACCGTGGTAGCCATTAGTTGCGGGATTGACGCGAATACCGGCGAGTTTGTGCATCGGTGCCGCCAGTTCGGCGATAGCAGGATAGAGCACTGGCTCACCAAGGAGCAGATACTCGCCGTTGGGGGCTGCCCATGCCTGAGCAAACTGCTGGGCGTGCAGCACTTCCAGAACATCTTCGGGGGGTGACTGCCATAGTCGCGGCACTTCAGTGGCTGACGCCGTCGCTGACGCCGCAGTGTTTTCAGACGCCCCTACGCTCACTGTGACCATACATACTCCCACTACTATTGCCAGTAGAATAGCTGTTCTGAGGATGACTCTTTTCATTGACTAACGTAGCTTTATTCAGAGCGGTTATTGAAAACGGCTAGCTTCTTTCCATGCTCTAGACTCCGCCGGCAAAGAAGCTTCAAAGCCCAAAAAATCCCGATTCTGGCGACAGCAGCAGCATATTTTCGGAAAGTGTCAGATAATTCTGAAACGGATAAGTCTGTCTGACTGACTTAAGGCAAATTAGGGTGTATGAGTTCGCTGTCTAAACCGAGCAAAGCTGACCTACAGGCAGCCTATAACCAAACGGTGCCAGATATTATCGCCCCAGATCTAACCGTTTTATTTTGCGGTATCAACGCCAGTATCTACAGTGCGGCGGTCGGCCATCACTTTGCGCGCCCCGGCAATCGTCTATGGAAAACCCTGCACCAAGCTGGCTTTACCGAGCGCCTGCTGAGTCCCGCCGAAGATTACAGGCTGCTGGACTATGGTTACGGCATGACTAATATCGTGGCGCGGGCAACCGCGCGGGCCGATGAGCTGATCAACGCAGAGCTACAGCAGGGATATACGGAATTAGCGGCCAAAATTGCTCGATATCGGCCTCAGTGGCTAGCGGTTTTGGGAATTACCGCCTACCGGGTCGCCTTTGGGCAAAAACAGGCCAAGGTCGGACGGCAAGCTGAGCAAATTGATGACACGAGGATTTGGGTACTGCCTAATCCCAGTGGTCTGAATGCGCACTATCAACTGACAGATCTGGCAGCAGTCTATGGCGAACTCCGACAGGCGATCGTCCAAACCCCACCGCACAACAAATAGTCGGGAGGAGTTCGCACTGAGCATCAGATGCAGCCAAGCACCTCTCTACTGATTGATTCTGTTGATCGATTCGCGATTTTCGATTTCGGCCATTCATATAAGCCATCGTGGAACGATAAATGGCTACAGGGCGCGTCATCAAGCAGAGGAACGCCTTGAGAAAAGACGGCTATGCTCGCCCTGCAAAATTACAGCCCGCAGCAGTTCAGTCAATGTCATTTGGGCTAAGCAAAAACGCGACTTTTTCCTCTCAACGCAGGCTGACAAGGCAGGCCGCCGCCGCCAAGCCTCTCCTGCACTCTGCACTCCGCATTCTGAACTCTGCACTCCGCATTCTGCTGCAGTCCAGAGGCTGAAGCCCAGCAGCATCGGTCAAGAGAAATACTGCTGAGAAATGGCTTGGTGACTGTAAAAAGATTGCAAAGATTCTGATTCAGATTATTTAGTATCAACAAACTTTCTTTGCAAGTTGCTGTTAATCCGTATTTTTTCGGAAGAACTAGGTAGCTGTGGAAAATAAGCCCAGCGGGTTCAGTTGGATAGGCGATCGCCGCTGTGAATTCCAATCACTGATGTTATCGAGCAGAGCGGTTTATCTGTAGAGAGATCAGTGATATTACTGACACCCGATGTGCCATCAGAGAGTTGCCAAAATCGCGTTTATCAGTCCTTAGAACTACGCCATCTATCCAAAATCTATCCCTATGAAATCACGTTTTGCGCGTCAGAGCGGCTACACCTTCATTGAGCTAATGGTGGTGATGATTATTTTGGGAATCTTAGGAGCGCTCGCATTTCCAGCCTATACGTCTATGACACGCCGGGCATATTACGCTGAGATCAAAAAAACTATGGGTGTCGTGGCTGAGGAGGCCCAGATCGAAGTTGTGAGCAGCGGTCAATATCCGCCCGACGTCGCCCCCGGCGTACAGCCAAAAGGGATCTTAAACTGGCCGACCGAAGCACCCTTAAACGGCCTCTATGACTATGACCACTGGGGCGTTGGCAGCGGCAAATGCTACGTTCAAGTAGGCTTTTTAGGAGAGAATCAGCAGTTCGACTATCCAGTACATCAGATCAACGCGCAGCCGCAAAATTTTGCAGAATTTGCCGATGACCTAGTGCTCGGCATTGCGCTCTATGACTGCGCGCTCGCCCAGGGCTCAATCCAATAACCACCGAATTCTCTCCATTTACGTGAGCGGCAATCAGGCCAGACTGATAAGGTATGTAAAGGAGATGTAACATTTACGGGGATAACGTCATGAGACGCGCGATCGCTTTAGGACGCTGGCTGCTGCTCATGCTAGCCGCCTGCCTAGTCGGCGTTCAACCAGCATTCGCTAGCAGCGACTACATTTCACCCGCCCCCGCTGGCGCTGAAGTTTATCTGATTTCGCCAAGCGATGGCGAAACATTGTCGAGCCCTTTCGCAGTGAAATTTGGCCTCAAGGAAATGGGGGTGGCTCCCTCTGGTGTAGAAAAGCCGGGCACAGGACATCATCATTTGTTAGTTGACCTAGATGAGTTGCCGGCTTTGGATGAGTCGCTGCCCGTCACCGACCATATCAAGCACTTTGGCGGCGGCCAAACGGAAACGATGCTAACTTTGCCGCCTGGAGAGCACACGCTGCAGTTGCTGCTGGCCAACTATGTGCACGTTCCCCATGAGCCACCAGTCATTTCTGACCCAATTACGATCACTGTGAAGTAGTTCAGCTTATGCCGCAGAGCGGCTATGCCAACGCTTTCTCTAGCAATTAGCGATAAGCTTTGGGCATGGCTGATCTGACTTGGATTGAAGGCGGCACCCGCTGCGGCAAAACCGCTCGCCTACTAGACTATCTAGCCGAAATTGCGATCGCTCCGGCAGCAACGCGCCCCGCCGGAGCAGTCTTTTTGCTATTCGCCGCCAATGGTGACAACCGACTGGCGCTGACGGAACGACTGGCAGAAACACTGCCTGCCTCACTACCGGTGACGACGGCCACGCCAGCGGGTTTTATTCAAAACGAAGTCACTCTGTTTTGGCCAGTGCTGGTGGAAAAGCTAGCGCTGAGCCCACAGTTTCCCATGAAGCTGCGGCCCGAAAACGAACAGGAGCTGGCCGCACAGCTCTGGCGCCCGGACCTGGATGCTGGTCGCCTGGAGGTGCCTGGCTGGACGGAAACGCAAACCGTACGGCGGTCACTCGATTTTTTGCAGCTGGCGGCAACGGGCGGCATTCCTGCTGAAGCGCTGCCTGAACGCTTGGCTGAGGGGATTCCCGGCGGCATTGCCACTCAAGAAATTTGGGCCAATGTGGCCGCCGCCGTCATCACCTGGCGGGATTGGTGTCGGCGTCAGGGGTTTTTAACCTACAGCATTGCCACCGAACTGTATGGGCAGCACCTGCTGCCCGATCCGCTATATCGAGACAAATTTCCCCAGCGATTTGCCGGACTGCTGGCGGACGACGTCGACGAGTATCCGGCTATTTTTGCCGAGCTGCTGCGGCAAGGTAAGGCGTGGGGGCTGCCCACAGCAGTCACCTGGAATCCCCTCGGCAAAGTACGGCTAGGGGTGGGAGCCGACCCGGACGCTTTTGCAACGCTGCGCGCCACGGCTGCCAGCATCGAAACGCTTTCGGCCACGGCAGCTGATGCGCTAGCGGCTACCTGGGCCGACAGCCTGGTGGAAACGGTGCTGAATCCCATCGCCACGCCTCAGCCGGTTGAGGCCATACAGCTGATTCAAGCAACTTCGCGAGGAGAACTCCTGCGGCAAACGGCCGACGCCATCGCCCACGCTATCCAACACCATCAAGTGACGCCGGGAGAGCTGGCCGTTATTGGCCCCGGGTTTGATGCGATCGCTCGCTACACTCTGGCGGAAATCCTACAGAAGCAAGATATTCCCGTCGCCTCACTGAACGATCAGCGACCGCTGGTGAGCACGCCGCTGGTGCGATCGGTCTTAACCCTGATTCCATTTATTTATTCTGGTCTGGGCCGCTTTCTGGAGCCCGATGCGGTGGCCGAAATGCTCGTCGTTTTGAGCCAATCGCCCCAAGGTGCTAGGCGCACCTGGTACGAGCGCGTGCAAATCGACCCGATTCGCGCTGAGCTCATCGTCGATCACTGTTTTCAGCCCGATCCCGAGCAGCCGCAACTGCTGCCCGTCACCGAATTTCCCCGCTGGGATCGGCTCGGCTACCAAGCCACCGAAGCCTACAACACCCTACGCGAATGGATTGCCCAGCAGCGGCAGGCTCTGCAGCGGCGACTGATCACTAGCCCGGTCAATCTTATCGATCGCGCCATTCAAGAATTTCTCTGGCGGGGCAACTATTTGCCCTATGACCAGCTTGCGGCACTGCGAGAACTGATGGAAACCGCCCAGCATTTTTGGGAAGTGCAGGGGCGACTACGGCTACGGCAGCAGCTTACCAATGAAACCCTTGAAACCTCTCTCTCACCCGTCGGTCGCTTCCTGCAGTTACTCTTGCAGGGCATCGTCACCGCTAATCCCTTTCCGGTCAAGCCCTTGGAGCACGACCAGCAGGGCGTGACGCTGTCTACCGTATTTCAATACCGTTCGCAGCGCCTGTGTCACCGCTGGCAGTTTTGGCTGGATGCGGGTTCTCCCCGCTGGCTCACGGGCACCGACGCCCTGTTTGGCTACCCGATTTTTCTGGAAACCTGGGACGGCCATCCCTGGAAGATGGACTTTATTGAGCAGAGCCACGAAGC
>JBCCNE010000091.1:0-12076 GCA_039026015.1 Cyanobacteria bacterium P01_C01_bin.70
AAGAACCGCCAATTTGGGGCTACCACTCCCAAATGTCATCACATCAAATATCTACGGCAACTTATTAGCACTGGTAAATTGCTGAGTTGGCCCTAAGAAGCGATCGCGGTTCCTAGGGGGCTGTCAATTTTTAGATTTTGTAGGCTGGGTAGAACACAGTGAAACCCAACAAAACGCCTAATACTGTTAGGTTATGCTATGGCTTTAGCGTAGCCATGCCGGGGGGCCTTAGCCAACCTACACTACCTTCAATTTAAGGCTGACAAAGCTCTAAGGACGTTTATAACTTAGCGGTCAACTGGGAAAATATAGCGATTCCAGTCCCTAGCTGGCTTTGCGAAATGCTTGCGGTAATGACATCACTGTAAGCATTTCGGTTATATGTGGATGACGTGCTCTACGGTTTTTACTGTTGCCAATTTCTAGATAACAGTGCGCCATGGGCGCAGCAAATTTATGCTGCACCGGCCAGCCGGGAGAAAGGCGATCGCTTTCAAATTCAAATCGCCGAGACAACCGGCCATCATCAATACTTATCAATCATCAATGATTTATAAATTGAGCTGAGTCAATAAATCTCTAGACGAACTCCCCAAGCCCCCTTTACACTAAAAGGCATAGATTTATTTCAATCTTGACTAGCTGACTATAGATTTTTTTCTTTACCTGGTGCCGGAAGACTCTTGCCTCCGACAGCGCTAAAGAAACCACTTGGTAGCTCAAAACCTTGGTTGAAATAGAGCCCATAGGCGCTGCTGTTGAACCGCTGACAACCTGCCATGATTACCGAAACCAGTTGGCTTATTCCGGTGTATCCCCTCGTTGGGACTCTGCTGACCATCCCCTGGTCACCCGCCTTTATTCGTCGTACTGGCCCTCGCCCGGCTGGCTACGTCAATATCGTTACAACGCTGTTGGCATTGGTCCACAGTTTGTCGGCGTTTGGGGCGCTGTGGGGCAAATCCAGCGAGCAGTTCTTCTTTGTACCGTGGTTGCAGGTAGCTGATCTCAATCTCATCGTACCGATAGAAGTTTCAGCCATCACGATTGGAGCCTGCATCCTGATTACCGGCCTCAATTTACTGGCGCAGATTTACGCTGTGGGCTATTTGGAGATGGATTGGGGCTGGGGGCGCTTTTTTGCCTTTATGGCCTTTTTTGAAGCGGGAATGTGCGCCCTGGTGTTGTGCAATTCTCTATTCTTTGCTTACGTGCTGCTGGAGATTTTGACCCTGGGGACTTACATGCTGGTAGGTTTCTGGTATAACCAATCGCTGGTGGTCACGGGGGCGCGTGATGCGTTTTTAACCAAGCGGGTCGGTGACCTTGTGCTGCTGATGGGGGTGTTGGCCATCTATCCCTTGGCTCATACTTGGGACTTTCGAGAACTGGCCGCCTGGGCGCAAACCGCTGAGGTCGATCCGACTCTCATGACCTTGCTGGGAGTCGGACTCGTGGCAGGGCCGATGAGTAAGTGCGCGCAGTTTCCGCTACACCTGTGGCTTGATGAAGCCATGGAAGGCCCGCTGCCCAGTACGATTTTGCGGAATGCCGTCGTCGTCGCTACCGGCGCGTGGGTGCTGTTCAAGCTAGAGCCGGTGCTGGCCCTTTCACCAACGACTTTGACGGTGACCGCGGCGATCGGAACCATTACCGCCCTGGGCGGCGCTTTGATTTCAGCCGCCCAAATTGATCTCAAGCGGGTGCTTTCGTATCTTTCCAGCACTTATATGGGGCTTGTATTTATCGCCATTGGCGCTCAGCAGCCGGCCGCGGCGCTGCTGCTGGTGCTGGCCTATGCTCTGGCGATCGCCGTGCTAGTGATGGGAGCCGGTTCCATCATCATCAATGTAGTTACCCAAGATTTGACCCAGATGGGAGGGCTGTGGGGCCGCCGTCCGGTAACTGCCATTGCCTTTTTGGTTGGCACCTTTGGGCTAGTGGGGCTGCCGCCACTAGGGGGCTTTTGGTCCATGCTGAAGCTGCTGACCGGATTTTGGGAAAATCAGCAAATTGGGCTAGTGGCGATCGCCCTAGCGGTTAACTGGATTGTTGCTTTTAGTCTGGCGCGAGTGTTTGGCCTCATTTTTGCAGGTGCACCAAATCAAATGACGACCCGCGCCCCGGAGCCCATTTGGCTAATCGTGCTGCCGATGACGGTTGGCGTTGGCTTCACCCTGCACTTGCCGCTGATGCTTGGCACGCTGGGGCTGCTGCCAGAGTGGGCGGTGCTGAATAAAGATCTGGGCATTGCACTGATTTGGTCAAGCCTGTTGGGCTTTGCCGTTGGGGCAGTGCTGTACGTTAGCCGCACGCTTTCTACTCCCGAAGGGCTCATACCCCGCCCCGTGCAAAATCTGCTGGCGTTTGACTTTTACACGCCGCGTCTTTATCGCTCCAGCGTGGTGTTGGGGATTGATCTGCTGTCGCGGCTGACCGACTGGCTTGATCGCTACCTGGTCGATGGCCTGGTTAATTTCATTGGTTTGGCTTCGGTCTTTAGTGGCGAAGCGCTGAAATATAACAACACGGGTCGGCTACAGTTCTATGCGCTGACCATCATTTTCTGCGTGGCGGTCATCAGCGTACTCATGAGCTGGCAATACATTCCTAGCATCTTTACCGCAATCTTCGTCACACCCTGATCTAAAGGCCGTTTTCTTGACTCTGGTTTCTCGTTTTTCCTGCCTTCGCTCACATTCACTAACTTAAATCTATGTTGAGTGTCTTAATCTGGCTCCCGATTCTAGGTGCGTTGCCCATTGCCTGGCTGCCGCCGGCCAAGGCGCAACAAGCTCGATCGCTGGCGCTGGCAATCTCTGGTGTCACCATCCTCTGGGCAATTTGGCTGTTTACCCAATTTGACCTGAGCAACCCTGGCTTTCAGTTTCGGGAATTTATGCCTTGGCTGCCGCTGTTGGGGCTGAACTACGACTTGGGCATGGACGGGCTGTCGCTGATGATGGTGGCGCTCAATGCCCTGATCACCTGGATTGCCCTGTGGAGCTGTCGCGCTGATATCGAGCGACCCACGCTATTTTATGCTCTGATGCTGCTGGTCAGCGGCGGCGTTACGGGGGCGTTTTTGGCTCAAAATCTGCTGCTCTTTTTCCTGCTGTATGAAATTGAACTGGTGCCGCTGTATTTGCTGGTGGCCATTTGGGGCGGCGAAAAGCGCAGCTATGCGGCCACTAAGTTTTTGCTCTATACCGCAGTTTCAGGAGCGCTGATGCTGGCAGGCTTTCTGGCGACGGTGTGGCTCGCCGAGGGCACTGACTTTGCCTTTACCCCAGGGTTAGGACAATCGCTGCCACTGGCCGGGCAAATCGTGCTTTTGGTCATGCTGCTGGTGGCCTTTGGCATTAAGATTCCCCTGGTGCCCTTTCATACGTGGCTGCCCGATACCTACGTGGCGGCTTCAGCGCCAGTGGCCATGATGTTGGGCGGCGTACTGGCCAAATTGGGCACATATGGCCTGCTGCGATTTGGGCTGGGAATGTTTCCGGATGCCTGGGCGACGTTGGCTCCTTATCTTGCGGTATGGGCGGCGGTGAGTGTGCTGTACGGGGCAGTGACGGCGATCGCTCAAAAAGATATCAAGCGCATGGTGGCCTACAGCTCGATTGGACATATGGGTTACGTTTTGCTGGGCAGCGCTGCGATGACCGATCTGGCCCTGACCGGAGCCGTTAGCCAAATGGTTTCCCACGGCTTAATTTTGGCCATCCTGTTTCATCTGGTGGGCATTGTCGAGGCTAAAGTTGGCACCCGCGAGCTGGACGTGCTGAACGGGCTGATGAATCCGATTCGGGGACTGCCCATGACGAGTGCCCTATTGGTTTTAAGCGGTATGGCTAGTGCCGGCATTCCAGGACTGGTAGGCTTTATTACCGAGTTCCTCGTGTTTCAGGGAAGCTATGCCGTCTATCCAGTGCCAACTCTGATATGTGTGATTGGCACGGGTTTAACGGCGGTATACTTCGTCATTCTGCTCAACCGCACCTGCTTTGGTCGGCTCGATAATAACATTGCTTATTTTCCCAAAGTGGACTTTATCGAGCGGTTTCCCGCCTGGGTGCTGGCGTCGCTGATCCTGTTTTTAGGTCTCCAGCCCACGTGGCTCGTGCGCTGGAGTGCACCCACTGCCGCCAGCATGGTGGCCCTGATGCCGACCTCGCCGCCGATTGCTCAAGCAGTCACGCTGCCGGCTGCCATCGCCTCCCTAGCCGAGTCGCCGCGAGAGTCCCCGCCCCGCTTATAGAAACTGCCATAGTTCTTCTGGCACTAGGAAGATATCGCCTGATCGCAGTTCCTCTAGCGATCGCCAATGGGCTTCAAACACCCGCTTGCCCTCAGTTACCGTCAAGCTCGGTCGTTCATACAGGCTCTCATCAGTAAATCGACCGCTATACACAAACACCAATTCATGGCCCGGTTCGCCTTCGTACATGTAGATCGACTCCACTATGCCCACCTGCTCAATATCAGTCATCTCAGCGCCCAACTCTTCGCGAATTTCGCGGATGACGGCGTCACGACTGTGCTCGCCAAAGTCAATGCCGCCACCCAGAGGCCGCCCAAACAGGATGCCCTTGACCGTATCCACTCCCTCATGCAGCAGTAGGCGATTGCCGTGGCGAATGATGCAAATTGCGATCGGTCGAATGCCAGGTTTTTTGCCCATGATGATTTTCAAAACACGCTGCCCCCATCATGACTTAGCAGAATGCAGAGTGCAGAGTGCAGAGTTCTTGGTCTTTGGTTGTTAGTTCTTGGTTCTTGGTTCCTTGCTACCTAACTTGATTGCTCACCCACTCTGCCACCCAAGCCCTCCGGGCAGGCTCCGCCAACACACCCATTCTGGACTGGCAGGTTTTGGACAAAGCTTTTGGATTTTGCCGTTAAGAAGCTAGCCAAACCTGCCACTTGGCTTCATCCCCCCAGCTCCCCAGCAACCCTGCAACCCTTACACCCACATGACTTCCATCCTCACCCAATCCCCCAACCTGATTCCTCCGTCAACTCATCCCTATGCAGACGTGATTCATCGTCTAGAGGCTGGCGGTTCGATGCTGCCCGACACGCCGGAAAATCTGATGCAGATCATCGGCATTTACAAGGCGTACGCAGTGCCAATGGACTTTTACTGGCGCGACCTGCTCTACATCGCCGAGCGGGTCTTTTTAGAGCCGTTGCCCGCCTTTAAGTATTTCTTGCCGCAGGAATATCTGGATTTGCCTAATCACTATGCCGGAGACACTGCTGACTTACGAATCTGGCGCGGTGCAGCGACTGCTCACCCGGAGCTGCTGGAATTTATGGCCAAAGGGGAAATTCAGCGCAAGCTGCCGAAGCTGTTCCATCATCTCTGGCACGATCGCATCAATATGGAATTTGCCGAAGCCTGCATGCGGGCTATGTTTTGGCACAACGACATGGGCGGGCGCTTTAACGACTATCTCTATACGGATGAATATAAGGCGAACTGCGATCGCGCGATCAATGCCTACTTTAAGCGCAATCCGCTGATGCTAGGGCTGCACAAGCTGTTTCCACAGCTGTTTTACGAAAAATGCCGCGAACTCTCCTATTACTCCAATCTAGGGCAGTTTTGGGAGGTCATGGCTCCCGTGTTCTTCGAGATGAGTGACATTTATGATGAAGGTGGCTTCCAAGGCGTGCCTGCGGCGATGGACTTTTTGGTGAACGGCATTTTTGCCGTTGCCGGTCGTCCTATTTATCACCACGTCTATATTGGCGATGACTGCTTTGAGCTAATATCCAAATCCCAGGGATTTACCTGGCTGTATGAAGCGGCCTTGCCTTACGTGGAGGCGGTGTTTTACCGCACGGCTCCATTTCGCGGCACCAAGTCTTATAACGCTCAAGCCGGTCAGGTGCCCACCGATCAGCATGATTTTCACTACGGCATTCTTTACGCCGATGTCTTTCCGGTAGGCAGTGCCGGCATTCCGCCGACGCTGCTGATGCAAGATATGCTGCACTTCTTGCCACCCTACCTGCAGGAGTATTACCAGCAGCACTGTCGCGGCGAAGACGACATGCTGATTCAGTTGGGCATTACCTTTCAGCGCTCAATGTACAACGTAACTTCCGCCGTAATTCAAGCGCTGCGGACGGCCCTACTATATCCGCTGGATGATCCTAATCCCCGTCACCGCCTGGCTAACCGTCAGTTTTTTGAAGCCCAAATGGATCGGTTTTTGCGCCCCGAGGCACGCCTCACAGCCATTCAGCAGCGAGCCTATCGCTAAGCCCGATCGCGGCTATTTGTCATAGAGGTCAGAAGCCAGGGAAATTTGGGAGGCGTAGCTTTAGCCATTTAGGTTAAGACAATAAGTATTGTGACGGTCCTTAGCGCCTAACTAAATAGCTCGTCATCTTTTCCCAACGGAACTGACGACGGCACAAAGGATAATACAGTCAACTTTTTTGATTTGCAGTTTTAGGAGGATCCCGTGAGAAAAGTACTTGATGCCCTTGACCCATTTTTTGCCGCTGCGGCGATCGCCATTGCCGGTCTCACGGCGATGTCCCAAGTGCCTCATCCCCTGATTCCGGTAAGCCTGCCTGACATCAATCTGGCCGCCTTGACAGAGCGATCGCCCCTCGATGTGGACTGAGCTCGATTGTGCTTTTACCCCCTCCCTTTATTGAAGGTATGCAGCTATGCCCACAATTGTCGATATTGCAGTCAATACAGACGGGTTCTCCACTCTCGTGGCGGCCGTGCAAGCGGCTGGCCTAGTTGAAACCCTGCAGGGAGAAGGCCCTTTTACCGTATTTGCCCCTAACGACGACGCTTTTGCCAAACTGCCGCCGGGCACCGTGCAAACCTTAGTGCAAAATCCGCCCCAGTTGGCGCGCATCCTGACATATCATGTTGCCGCTGGTAAGCATACCCAAGCCGAGCTGATTGCCAAAGGCCAAATTGACTCCATTGAAGGGGCTCCTATTCCTATTGACGGCACCGAAGGCTTTGAAGTCAAAAACGCTACGGTGTTGGCTGCCGATATCGAGGCCGATAACGGTATTATTCACGTCCTCGACAACGTGATTTTGATGGGATGATGCATTTCTTCAGGAAAAAGTTGAGCGATTACAGCGCCATTCAATAACAAGCATAAAAAATTTAGAAGCTCAAAGCTTGTAAAATCCAGGGATATTTGTTCCAATATCAGTGACGGGGCTATATCCCTAGCCTGAGTTTCATAGAAGTTAATCAATACTCCTTCGGGGATGGTTGCTCTAAACATCTGCGGACTGGGATCTGGCTAAGTCGTTATCTCCTAAAAACTCCTGTATTAATGTGGGTTGGGTGCTTGCCTAACCCACTTTTATTTGCCTGGACAGATCTAAGCGACAAGAGAGCTGTAGCCTGGGGCGCGTCATCAATTAATGTCAGAAGCCTTGTGGGATAAGCATTATCGTGCCCGCCTCACCTTTCGAGCTAGGGGCTGAAACCTCGCTGATAAAGCATTGGGAGCCTGAATAATGACAGCCCCCAGTGCGCTGCTGGATTTGTCCGACTATAGATAAAGTGCCAGGCAGAGGAGAGAAAACCGAATAAGATACTTACTATGAACAGGGCTGAGTGTCTGGCGTGTTTTGGCAAAGCCGTGATGTGCTGTCTCTCAGCGATGATCAGCCCACGCGGCTCACCACCCGTTTCAAAATACCGTTTGTCATGGAAAATTTTTGCCGCGATCGCTCCCGCAATTCATTTCCTAGCCGGTGAAAGTGCTACCCTCAGAAAGTTCTAATTGCCTATCTTTGGCAACAGCTTGTATGTCCACACTTGGTCATACTTAAGCCTGTTGAATAATCCGGCTGCCTTTTACATGCCGAATTCTGCATTCTGCATTCTGTGCTGTACAAACGCGGCACATTTCATCCCTTGCGATGCCCCGACATTTCTGAACCCTGTACTCTGAACTCTACACTCCCTCCATGTATCCCCCTGTTGACCCCATTATTTTTGCCGTCGGTCCCTTTGCTCTGCGCTGGTATGGTCTGCTGATGCTGGCGGCAATTCTGACAGCAGCACAAATTGCCAGTCGCACCTTAGCCCGCAAAGGCGAAGACTCCGACAATCTGTGGGACATGCTCTTTTGGATTCTGATACCGGGATTTGTGGGGGCGCGACTTTACTACGTATTTATTCAATCACCGCGCGATAACACTGGCCTTGGCTACTACCTACAAAACCCAGGAGAAATTCTGCAGGTATGGGGCGGCGGCATCCATATTTTTGGCGGCTTTATTTTTGGCACCATCGCGCTGTGGCTGTTTACCCGCATCCGCAAGCTTGACCCGCTACCCTATCTAGATGCGATCGCCCTGGGGCTGCCCCTAGCCCAGGCGATCGGCCGCTGGGGCAATTTCATTAACCAGGAACTCTATGGCCCGCCTACAACGCTGCCCTGGGGACTCCGCATCGACCGCATCCATCGAATTACCCCCTATAACAATTACTCGACCTATCCGGAGAGCACCCGCTTCCATCCGCTATTTCTCTACGAATCGCTGTGGAATTTTTTGGGGTTTGCGCTGATCTTTTGGCTGTCGCGCCGCTTTGAACAGCAGCTCAAAGATGGTGATATCGCACTGATGTATCTAATCTGGTATCCCCTCGGACGCTTTTTTATTGAATTTTTGCGCACCGATTCGTGGTTTTTTCCCGGCACGCCGTTCAATGTGGTGCACATTCTATGCGCGATCGCGGTGCTAGGCGGTGCTGCTGGACTGTATTTCCGCCACCGTCGTCCCACAACCAGTCCTTCCAATTCATAGCTTTAGTGAAGGCTGATTTTATTACACAGACATAGCCTGCAGTTCTGGCTGCAGTAGTAACTCTTCGCCCGTCGGTTTTAACCTTATGGATGCAATAGCGATTTAGAAAATAAGATTGAATTCAATCAGCATAATCGATATGACTATTACTTAAGAAGTTTGAGAGCAGGAACCGTAATTTATAGATGAGTTTCTTGCTCGTAAAAGCTCTCTGAGAAGCATAAATCAGCAGTGTGTGCGATAAGGATATGCGGCGACTTTAAATTCAATTGGCAAGGATTTGGCCATGACTAAACCTGAGACAAGTGACTGCTATACACCCTGAAATCACTGATGCCTCATAAAGGCAAAGCATAAAATTTTTTGAGTAATCATTGACGAAAATAGACGTGGCTTCGCTTTAACTGTAAAACCGCTAATCGCCTTTTAATTGCCCCCTACAGCGTTAGAAACAGTTAACGCTGGGGAACATTATAGAAACTTGCATCTGCCTTAAAGTTCGTATCGAATCAAATCGCCTCATGACTTCCTTACTTTTTGGCCTGAATCAAGATGAAAACCAATTATTACCAATCTCAAGTAGTTGAGAACCTTTTAATGCGCATGGATCCGGCTGTAGCCGCAACATTTTCGACTTATCAACGCCAAGCCTTGCAAATAGCACTGACGCAGCGACGGCATCGAGTCAACATTCGTTTGTCTATTCCCTGTTTTTGGAAGCGGTTTTATCTAGTCATCTTAGCCGGCAGTGAAACGCGATCGCCTGCCCGCCTTAAAATCGAAGCTGCTAGAAATCCTTTATGGACGCCGCTCAACATGTTGGTCATTTTTGGCTCTATGTTTGCGGGGCTCTTAACTCTATTGGGTATATTACAAATTTCCTCAATGGACTTTTCTAGAATCTCAAATCCTACGATTGCTCCTGCAGAAATTCCATTTAAGGATAATAGAGCCAGTTGCGAAGCGAGCGGACGTGTTTGGAAAGAAGATGCATGCTTTGATTATGAGCACGACCCGATTTTCTAAATTGATGTGGCATCATTAGCAGTGAAGAGACTAACTTCACTGCTAATGATGCACCAGCAGCTAAGTTTCTAAAAACTCTTTATCTCCGAAACTTAACGGCTTAACTCTAAAGAGTTTAATTCGGTTGGCAAGCGCCAGAGTTTTTTGTCGTGGCCAAAGGGCTCTAGAGCCAATATAAAAAGAACATTGCTGAATCCAAAACTAGTTTTCCTTCTATTAGGATCAGACGCTATTGAAATTAGCTGGCGGCGACCATTTTACAGGCTCATCATCGGCCTTAACATCTGGTGCGGCACTTGCCAGTTGATAGTGCAACGTTTATGCAATTTGCTTTGAGACAAATCAAGAGCCTGCCAAAAGGCCTATTTCTCAATCTCAGGGACGATATCGGGACGCTCCTTATCTTCCCAGCCGACAGGACGCTTAGAGTTGTACCAGGCTATAGAACCGATGATTACGGCGGCAACAAAGCCGATGCCAAAGACCACCGTGATGGCAGAAAAATAGGGAGCCCCGTCAAAAACTTGCATCAACAAAGCATTCTGCAACAGAGTCATATAAAAAACCTCACTATGCAATTACAGAGCAATCGTATTAGAGCGAGTCGACTACCGCATCTTGCCTGATGCCGATATTTTGATATGGTTGACTCGGTTGAAAGATAGGCAAGTGTAAGAGTAGAAAATTCAAGAATAGGGCTGAGATCGAGGAAAAGTCTGGCGACAGCTTTAACGGTGAAGCGCCTTTTTGACCAATTTTTCGCCCTCGACCCAGACAAACATGAGGCTACTGAAGCCAAAGCAAATCAGCAGCTCAGCGGGATTAAGTACCTGAGTGCCAAAAAAGTTGCGCAGCGGTTCAAAGTAGATCAGCATCAGCTGTAGCGCCGTGGTGATGGTCACTGCCGCCATTACAAAGGGGTTAGAAAACGGCGACATCTGATAAGTCATTTGAGTGTCCGATCGCACGGCAATTGCATGGCCCATCTGGGCTAAACATAGAGTCGTGAAAACCATGGTTTTCCAGCGATTCGGGTCACCGGGGAAGTCCGGATTTTGGGCATGAAAGTAGGCCCAATTCATCAGCGTGATCGAAATGATGCTAAACACGATGCCGATGCGCAGCATATAAGCCCCTAAGCCCCGCGCAAAAATGCTTTCTTTGGGATCATGGGGCGGTCGCTGCATGACATCCGGCTCTGCCGGCTCCACCGCCAGGGCGAGAGCGGGAAAGCCGTCAGTGACCAAGTTCATCCACAAAATTTGCAGGGGCGTCAGCGGCACGTCCAAGATGGGTAGCAGAATAGGCGACGCGGCGATCGTCAGCACCTCGCCAATATTTGAGCCCAAAATGTACTTTACGAAGCGGCGAATATTGTCGTAGACGACGCGCCCTTCCTCACCGGCGGCCACGATTGTCGCAAAGTTGTCATCCAGCAGCACCATATCGCTAGCTTCTTTAGAAACGTCAGTGCCAGTGATGCCCATGGCAATGCCGATATCGGCCTGCTTCAAGGCGGGTGCATCGTTGACGCCGTCACCGGTCATCGCCACGATTTGATGCTCCGCCTGCAGGGCCTGAACGATGCGTAGTTTGTGTTCCGGCGAGACCCGCGCATAGACTTGCACATTTTTTACAGCCTTTTGCAGCGCCCCCGTTTCCATTTTTTCCAGCGCTTTACCCGTCAGCACGTCGGATGCCGCCGGCGCAATGCCGATGTCGGCGGCGATCGCCTGGGCCGTTAACTGATGGTCACCAGTAATCATCAGGGGGCGAATGCCCGCCTGCTGGCACAGTCGCACCGCTTCTTGCGCTTCTGGACGAGGCGCATCCATCATGCCGACGAGACCCAGCCATACCAACTCCTGTTCTACTGCGTCAGCCGCCGCCTCGGCGACCGGCGGTACACTCAAGGCTTTCATCGCCAACCCCAGCACGCGCAAGCCTTGAGACGCCATCGCTTCATTTTGATACAGGATCTCAGCGCGAGTCGCGTCGTCAAGCGTCAGCACGTCTTGCTGGCGCTGCCGATGCTGACAGCGCTCTAACAGCAGTTCGGGGGAGCCCTTAGCGAGCAGCCAGTAGGCAGCGTTGCTAACGAATAGGGGCACATCGTCGGCGCGATCGGCGGGTGAGCGCACCACAATGCTCATCCGCTTGCGTTCAGAAGAAAAAGCCCACTCGGCAACGCGATCAAACTGGTGCAGCAAGACTTGCTGATTAAGCTTAGCTTTGC
>JBCCNE010000092.1:0-12050 GCA_039026015.1 Cyanobacteria bacterium P01_C01_bin.70
CCACGGATCACCAACAGAACTTATGAACCCCCCTTGAGCCAATTCGCCTCATATATTGCGAAATGTATCTCAATGTAACAATCGATCTGGGGTGTTCTTCATCTTTCTCATTACAGTCGCCTTTGCTTTCAGGTCGCGTGATAGACTTCCCTAAGATTATTCAAAACCTGACCAGTCAAGCTGTTCAGTGGTTTTGATTGGGTAGTTTTGAAAATTGAATTCTTAGAAAGTGCTGGATTGAGTTTGGCAGTTTTTATTATTGTTCGCGGTCGCGCGTTTCAAAGGCTTTACTTGCCTGGCATTTATTAAGACTGATTGGGAGAAAAACGTTCATGCGGGATGCCGTAACGACATTGATCAAAAACTATGATTCGACAGGGCGCTATCTGGATCAAGCTGCCCTCGATTCATTGAAAAGCTATTTTGATACGGGGATTGCTCGGGTGCAGGTGGCGACCATGATCAGCGCGCGGGCGGCTGAAATTGTGAAATCGGCAGCCAGTCAGCTCTTTGAAACGGTACCCGAATTGATTCGCCCCGGCGGTAACGCTTACACTACTCGCCGCTATGCTGCCTGCCTTCGCGATATGGACTACTACTTGCGCTACAGCAGCTATGCGTTGGTGGCAAACAACTTCAGCGTCCTGGACGAGCGGGTCTTACAGGGCCTGAGAGAAACCTACAATTCTCTGGGCGTGCCCATTGCACCGACGGTCGTCGGCATCCAAATCATGAAAGATATGGTGAAAGCCCAGGCAGCTGAGGCCGGTATTGCTGTTACCAGCTTCGTTGATCAGCCCTTTGACTACATCTTAAGGGAGCTCAGCGAAGTCAGCGTTTAGTTTTGAAGCTTGCTTATTCCACTTGAGAAACTGGAATGTGGGGAGTCGCGAGGCTCCCCTTTTTTTGTGGACGTTGGATGCGTTAGGCATGGGTGCAGGTAATGGTCTATGCTGCAGGACTAGATTTTGGCACTTCAGGAGCTCGTTTAGTCGTCATCGGTGAGGCCCAGCAGACGGTTGCAACTACTCACGTCACGTATGGCGATCGCGCGGACAAGTCAGACTGGGCAAGCTGCTGGTTGAGAACGTTGTGGCAGGTGCTAGCCGCCTTGCCAGCGGCGGTGCGATCGCAGCTCGGCGCAATCGCCATCAACGGGACTTCTGCCACCGTCACCCTATGCGACAGTCGAGGTCATTTGGTGACGCCTCCACTGCTCTACAACGACGATCGCGGGCAGGCACATCGCCATGCGCTGGCCCATATTGCCCCGGCAGCAAGTCCGGTTTTGAGTGCCACCTCTAGTTTGGTGAAGCTACTGTGGTGGCGAGAAACGCTGCCGCCAGAGCAGCAGGAGTCGGCCCGCTACCTGCTGCACCAAGCCGACTGGTTAGCCTCACAGCTGCACGGCCAACTCGGCCTCAGTGATTATCACAACGCGCTCAAGCTCGGATACGACGTTGGCAAGTTGGCCTATCCCGAATGGCTGCTGGCGCTGGTGGAGACGCTTGAGGTGGAACCTTGGCTGCCACACGTGCAGGCTCCAGGATCAGCGTTTGGTCAAATATCTGAGGCCGCTAGCAATCGCTATGACTTGCCCCGCGACTGCATCGTCATCGCCGGCACGACTGACAGCATTGCGGCTTTTTTAGCCAGCGGCGCGCGATCGCCCGGCAATGCCGTTACTTCTTTGGGCTCCACGCTAGTGATTAAGCTCTTAAGCACAACCCGGGTTGATGACAGCCGCTACGGCATTTACAGTCACCGCCTTGGTGATTTATGGCTGGTTGGGGGTGCCTCCAATACCGGGGGAGCCGTGCTACGCCAGTTTTTTACGGACGCAGAATTGAGAAACTTGAGTGCGCAGATTCCACGTGATCGCGCCTCATCCTTGAACTACTACCCTCTCCCGTGTCCAGGAGAACGGTTTCCCATCAGTGATCCAACCTTGGCCCCTCGCCTCACGCCTCGACCGGAAAATCCCGCTGATTTTTTGCATGGTCTGCTCGAAGGCATGGCCCGCATCGAAGCCCAAGGTTACGAACGCCTCGGCGCTTTGGGGGCAACTGCCCCTACTCAGATTATGACCGCTGGCGGCGGGGCGCAAAATGCCATCTGGACGGCCATTCGCGATCGCTGGCTGCCCGCTCCAGTAACGACAGCGGCCTCTACTGAAGCGGCTTTTGGCACGGCCAGCCTTGCTCTGCAGGGGTGGCAAGATATTTCACAGAGTTAGTCATCGTCTCCGACTCTAATCGACCGGCGGTGATGATTGCCGATACTTGCACAGCGCTTGAATCGAGCAGCGATCGCACTCCGGTCTGCGGTAGTGACAGCACTTTTGCCCGTGCAGCATGAAAACTTCGTGGTGGTCGTATACCTGCTGGGCCGTCCAATCATCGGGCAGCAGCGCCGCCAGTTCATCATGGGAGGGGCCAACAGCAACCTTGTGGGAAATCAGGCCCACTCGCTGGGCCACGCGATGATGGTGGCTATCTACCGGCAAGGCCCGCATGCGCAGAGTGCTGAAGCACAGGACAGCAGCGCTAGTTTTGGGCCCCACGCCAGGTAACGCTTCCAGCCAAGCGCGGGCGGCGTCTACCGGCAGGTCTTTGAGAAACTCGAGCGACCACTGGCCTTGGGTGCGCTCAGCCACCAACTGCAAAACTTGCTGGATGCGAGGAGCTTTTTGTTCTGGCCAAGTGCAAGGGGCGATCGCCTTTTCCACTGCCACAGTTGGCGCATCGCGCACCGCTTCCCAGGTCGGAAAGCTCGCCTGCAGTTGCTTAAATGCCTTGCCCGAAGCGCGGTTTTTGGTGCGGTGAGACAGCAGAGACGAGACCAATTCACTCATCGGGTCCAGGGAGTGAAAGTAAGGAATCGGACAGCCGTAAACTGCGCAAAGGTGATCGTGAACGGCGATCGCCTTTTGCTGCAGGGCAGAGTTAACGAAAAGAAGTTTCAAGAGAATTTAGCAATGCATCCACCCTGACACCCTAACGCTTTTGCCTCTGACAGAATGCCAATTGAGCTTATTCAAAGTAGAAGAACATCAAGCGCCCTACAATTGCCGGCAAAGTCCTCGTACAGCGTTGATTACGGCTAGGTCGGTAGCGGTCTCTCGTAACTCAATCCAGGCCTGCAACTGCAGACGCGAAATTTGCGGAAACGCCAAACTGGTAGCCGCTTCTAGGGGCTGTCATCATTTAGAGCCTAAACTCTCATGCTGAGAGCAGTTCAGCCCCTAGTCAATTTTGCAAAGCGGGCGCGGTAATGCCTATACTGCAAGGCTTTTGAGTTTAATTGATGACGCGTCCTAGAACTAAAGATGTCTCAAGATAGAAGAATTTGAGCTGCCCTTGACGATAGAGCCAAAGCTCGGGAATGCTGAGCCTGATAAATAGCCAATTTTTTTCCGAGACGCTGGCAATATCAACCTCAATTGCTAAGTCTAGTGGTAAATCAGCGGGAATATCAGGATTCAGACCGGTCACGCATGGACATTTTGAATAAAAAAGCAGCTGTCCGGCTCAATGCCTTGCTGCAAATCGGGGCGATGCCAAGTGGTGGCACCCAAATCGACGACTTCAATGTCCAGTTCCTCTGCCAGTGCAGAGATGAGTTTGCTCAGCAGGCGATTGAGGATTTCGTGCCGCTTACTGGGCATTCGCATCTCCAGCAGTCCAGCATTATAGGCGAGGCGAATTGCGCAATCGCTGTCCAGTTCTGCCAACAGCAGCTCGTAGTACTGCCAGATCAACCCATCGACCGTGATGGCACTACCGGGAGCAAGCACAATTTGACTGAGAGGTGTTGCCAGGGCAACTGTCATGGGCAACCGAGTCGCTCATTACGCTACCCGAATCATAGCGTGGGGAAAAGGTTTCCCCAGTCCTAAAAATTAACCGAGCTTACTGGGACTGTTCGAGTTCGGCGATCGCCAGCGTCGTTTTAATCACCACATCAGGATTCAGGCTGATGGAGTCGATGCCTTGTTCTACGAGAAAGCGGGCGAACTCGGGATAGTCACTGGGAGCCTGACCACAAATACCGATTTTGCGGCCTTTGGCTTTAGCAGTCGCGATCACTTGGGCAACCATCCGCTCAACCGCAGCGTTTCGCTCATCAAATAAGTGTGCCACCAGCGCCGAGTCGCGATCCAACCCCAGGGTCAACTGGGTCAAATCGTTGGAGCCAATGGAAAAGCCATCGAACACCTCAGCAAATTCGTCCGCCAGCATCACATTGCTGGGTAGTTCACACATGACGTAGACCTGCAGGCCGTTTTTACCCTGCACTAGGCCATGCCGCGCCATTTCAGCAATCACGCGCTGCCCCTCATCTGGCGTACGGCAAAAGGGCACCATCAAAATCACGTTGGTTAAGCCCATATCATTGCGAACGTGTTTCAAAGCCTGACATTCCAGCGCAAAGCCCTCTTTGTAGCGCTCGTCGTAGTAGCGCGAAGCCCCCCGCCAGCCAATCATTGGGTTCTCCTCATCGGGTTCAAAAGCAGAGCCGCCGAGAAGATGGGCGTATTCGTTACTTTTGAAATCAGATAGGCGAACGATAACGGGTTTAGGATAGAAGGCCGCCGCGATCGTGCCGATGCCCTGGGCCAACTTATCCACAAAATATTGCGGTTTGTCATCGTGCTGCCCGGTGAGACGGGCAATCTTGCGCTTGGCAGAACTGTCTTGCAGAGTCTCAAAATGTAGCAAGGCCAGCGGATGCACTTTGATGTGGTTAGCGATGATGAATTCTAGGCGAGCTAAGCCGACGCCCGCATTGGGGAGGGCCGACACGGTGAAGGCAATTTCAGGATTACCGACGTTCATCATGATGCGAGTGCGGGTTTCGGGGCAATCGTCTAAGGTAGTTTCTTCAACCGTGAAGAGAATCTCGCCGTTGTAGACCTGACCGGCTTCTCCTTCGGCGCAGGACACAGTCAGCCGCTGCTCAGTGCGAATGATTTCCGTAGCATCGCCGCAGCCCACGATCGCGGGGATGCCCAGTTCCCTGGCAATAATCGCGGCATGGCAGGTGCGGCCTCCCTGATCCGTCACGATCGCCGCTGCCTGTTTCATGATGGGTTCCCAATCGGGGTCAGTTTTGGCGGTGACCAGCACCTCTCCAGGCTGAAACTGGTCAATGTCGTCCACGTCAAGAATGACGCAGGCCTGGCCCGTGCCCACCATCGCTCCCACGGCGCGCCCCGACGTGAGCGCTTTGGCATCAGCAGGTTTATTGAGCTGATAGGTTTTCAGTACGTTGGTTTGCCGCTGGGACTGTACGGTTTCAGGCCGCGCCTGCACGATAAAGAGGGCGCCCGTCTGACCATCCTTAGCCCACTCAATATCCATTGGCGAATAGGTGCCGCGCAGTTGACTGTAGTGGTCTTCAATGATGCAGGCCCAGTGAGCCAACTGCAGCACTTCGGGGTCAGAAATAGCCAATTGGTTCTGCTCGGATCGCGGCACCGGAATGTTTTTCACCAGCTTGGTGCCGCCCGTGTTGTAGACCATGCGCAGGGCCTTGCTGCCCAAACGGCGACTCAGAATGGGCTTGTGTCCCGTTTTCAGCGTCGGTTTAAAGACTCGGTATTCGTCGGGGTTGACAGTCCCCTGCACGATGTTTTCGCCCAGACCATAGGCCGCAGTGATGAGAATTGCGTCTTTGAAACCGGTTTCCGTATCGATGGAAAACATGACGCCTGATGTCGCTAGGTCAGAGCGCACCATTTTTTGCACACATACCGACAGAGCCACCTCAAAATGGTCAAATCCCTTAGTCTGACGGTAGGAAATAGCGCGATCGGTGAATAAAGACGCAAAGCATTTCTTGCAGGACTCAATGACCTCGGACTCGCCATGAACATTGAGGAAGGTTTCTTGCTGTCCGGCAAAGCTGGCGTCCGGCAGGTCTTCGGCAGTGGCACTGGAGCGCACGGCGACATCGGTATTAGCACCATAGCGATCGCACATGGCCCGATAGGCATCACGAATTTCCACCTCCAAGTGAGAGGGGAAAGGCGCATGGAGAATCAGCGATCGCGCGGCTTGCCCCCGCTGCTGTAGATTTTGCACGTTAGCCACGTCAAGGTCAGCAAAGAGCGATCGCAGTTGAGCATCCAACTCATTAAAATGAACGAACTGACGATAGGCATGGGCAGTGGTAGCAAACCCAGACGGCACGTTAATGCCTTTGGGAATAAGCTGTTGAATCATTTCGCCCAAAGACGCATTTTTACCACCAACAATCGGCACGTCACCTAAGCGAATTTGCTCAAGCCATAAAACCAAATCTTGAGCTTTTTCAATATTTGCAGAAACCATTTATTAACTCCTGAAATGAATTTTTGCCTTTGAATTTAAGGCTTCAAAATCACCAACTAAACTGACTTAAATCTGCTTCAATATTTTTACTTCATTAACAATGCCAAAAATGTCATCTGCACTTCCGGTAGCCATAGCTAAATTCACTAAAAATGCGCTTTAAGTAGCGTAATTTCGACAATAAAGAGGTATTTAGCAGATTCAAAAAATCTACTAAAATCATCAATTAAGCAAATTTTTGCACTTGATAGAGTCGGTCAACGATCCAAGAGTCTCTGTGCTCAAACTGACTTTCGAATATATTATTTTGCTGTTAGAGAATGCTTATTTCTTGTATTGTCCATGTTTTCATCGTACGGAAGTTATAGCGTCTTGTTGACAATATCCAATAAATCTTTGCCAAAAACATGAACTTTAACAACAGCGAACTTCTCAAAAATGTCTTTTCAAGAAAACTCATCAACGAATATTGTGAGATGCGGAATACAGCGGTTGAAATCAAAAGCATCGCAACAGGATAACCCAATCAATTTGAACAGCCTAGACACCCCCTTGAGCATGCAGTCTTGATGGCTCTAAGATTTTGGCCTCTGGGGCTTTACCAGCAGCATTTGGCAACACGCTTCACTAGGGCAAGAGGTACTGCAGCCGATTTATCCTGCCGACGCACTGCAGGGCTAACCAAACGTAGCCACACTCAACCTCGGTAGACTCCTGAATGGTTTCGGATCAGCCATCAAATAGCAGATTTTTGATGGTTCCGCGCTGATTTGGTCGAGCCGACCGGTGCGGTAACAGAGCATCCCCACTGCAGATCAAAAGAGCACTTGATAAGAACCCTTTTGATAGCGACGAGCGGCGACGACTGTATGACTGCTTTATTGCTGGGCGATTTCTTGCAGTTGCTCGCTCAATTCTTCTGCTTCCAGTTGCTCCGCTTGGGCTTCAAGGGTAGCTAAGTCGAGCAGCAGCGCCTCACGCAAGTCCCCAGCGGCGGGAGTGGTAGCGTTATACACGGCGGCTAGCGCTTCATACCACAAGCCGGCTTGACCATAAACAGCGGCTCTTTCCACTGCGTCATCGGGCAGGTTAGTCGATAAGTTTGCCGGTAAGCTGACCACTTCGATGTCGGCTGATGTGTACTGACCAGGCTGCTCAAATTCTGTATCGCAGTAAAGCACGACCTGCCAGAGGTAGGTCTCACCCACGGCGATCGCTTCGTCATCAGTCAGCGTATAGGCCATAAAGCCCGGTTGGCTAGTCTCAAACTGCTCCGTAGTGACCTCGGCAAAAGAGCCATCAGGCTGATAGCGATAAAGCTGAAACTCAATTGGGTCGTTGTCATCGCTGAAGTTGTACCAGACAAAGGTGGGCTGAGTCGAGGCAGTCTGACCAATAAAGTCGAGGCGGGGGGCGAGGGCGGCAATATCGTCACCGCAGCCGCGCACGCCACCCGTCGTATGCGCTTCTCTGGGTCGCTGAGAATCAGCCGGAGGAACGTAAGCCTGGATACCGCCAGCCGTGGCAGGACCGCTAGGCCGATCGCGGCGATCGGCCCAGCTCGTAGCGCTCAGGAAAAGCAAGAGAGCCATGGCACCACTGCAGCCCCAAGCACCCCGCCAGGGAAAAGATGTCTGCATCTTAAACCGGTAAATCATTGGTAGACCTAGTGGCTAGTTTACTGTGAATTTACAGAGGCTTGTGAGGGTTAAACTATGAGGAATTTGCCAGACTCGGACGACTTCTCCGACCATTGAGACTGCGGATCAGGTTCCCTACTGTCCCCATCCCCAATTTCTTCAGGCATCTTGACTAGCAGAGCCTGAGATCTTGCACTAGCTATTAGTCTCTTTTCACTCTCCTTTGTGGTGTATCCGCTAGCAAACCTTTGCCGACAAAGCTTTAGGGCCTAAGCCCTCAACCTTAAGACTTTGATTTGAGCAGCCCTCAAATTTGGGCCCGGGACAAAGCCGACGACACAAGCTCAACGGCAAGATTTGATTATCGATTTTCAGGCAAACGTTGAAAACGACGTCGAGAAGATAGCTCTGGCTCGACCTAGCCTCCTCTTGTTGACATCTTCACAATAGGGAAGGCGGCCGCCGCATGCAGCCTCAGTTTGTGCCACACAGTTGGCATTTTTGTGCCACTCCAGCTATCGTTTTCGGTCAGCATGAACGACCATAAATGGTCTATTCCAAGCGATCTGGACTTTTCTGCTAGTTACCAGCAGCGGCGGCTCCGCCAGCGTGTAAAAACTGTATCGAAGTAGTTTAGGCGATTCGGGGGTTGGGCGATGGGTTGGGCAGTGGCCCGATAGACTGTTCAACGGCTTCCCAGTAGCGCACCATCGCATAGGCCAGAGTTGAGACACCGATCGCAATTGCCTGCTCATTCACGGCAAATTTGGGGTGATGCAAAGGATAGTTAGGCTGATCCGATGCCCCGACACCCAAACGGAACATGGTGCCAGGGGCATGGTCCAAATACACTGAAAAGTCTTCCGCCCCCAAGGACGGCTCCTCAATCAGCTGCACGTGGCTGTCGCCGCAGACGCTGCGGGCGCACTGCTCCATCAGTTGGGTCAGGGCTGGGTCATTCATCACCGCTGGTACGCCAGGGCGATAGCGGACTTCATATTTGGCCCCAAACGGTTGACACACTCCCGCGACGATCGCGTCAATCCAGCCGGGGAGTTCATCGCGAGTGTCAGGATGCAGCGATCGCACCGTACCGGTGAGACGCACATGGTCAGCGATCACGTTTGGCGCGCGCCCTCCCTGGATTTGGCCAATGGTCAACACCACTGGTCGCAGGGGATTGTGGGTGCGGCTGATGGCCTGCTGCAGCGTCGTTACCACTTGAGAAGCAATCCAAATGGCGTCGATCGCTTGATGAGGTCGGGCGCCGTGGCCAGATTCACCCACGATGTTAATTTCCAAATCATCGGCAGCGGCAGTCAGTGCCCCGTAGCGAATGCCAATGTTGCCCCCCACAATTGAAGGATACACGTGCACTCCAAAAATGGCGGCCACCCCGGCCATCGCGTTATCGGCGACCATCCAACGAGCGCCTTGGGCCGTTTCTTCGGCAGGCTGAAAGATAAATCGCAGTGGCCCCGGAAACGACTCGCCCAACTCGGCTAGCACCATGGCGACGCCCAGCCCTACCGTAGTGTGAACATCGTGACCGCAGGCATGCATGATTCCCGATTTTTGGGAGGCAAAATCGAGAGCCGTCTTTTCCAATATCGGTAAGGCATCCATGTCGGTGCGCAGCGCCAGAAACTGCGATCTCTGTCCGGTGCCCGGCATTTCGGCCACGACCCCAGTTTTGCCCACGAGTTCCTGGGTTTTGAGGCCGCAGGAAGACAGCACACCGGCAATGTAAGCAGCGGTCTGATATTCCTGACCGCTAAGTTCGGGGTGGCTGTGCAAGTGGCGGCGGATTTCGATGAGGCGAGGCGTGAGACGATTAGCGATCGCGCGGATTCGGTCGAGCATAAAGGTAAACAATATAGTGCTTCTATCTTAAGAAGTTCTCAAACAATCACTTCGGGCAATCCTGACGAGGCTCAGTGATCGGCAGTCTGACTCAGTTGCCGCCAGCTTTGGCCCTGTGTATTAATTCGCGACGCTAGATTTTGAACTTGGGAAATTCGAGACTGATCAATGCTTTCACACTTTGAGTCTGTCGTTTCCAGTCAATTCAAACGGTATTGATCCCCAAATCTAGGGGCTGTCATCATTTAATGCTCGACTCCTGATGCTGAAAGCACTTCAGCCCCTAGCGGGTTTTGTAGAGCGGGCGCGGTAATGCCTATGCAGCAAGCATTCTGGATTTAATTGATGACGCGCCCTAGGAAATTGGATGCTAATCTTTCAGAATCCAGTGATATCTAGGGGCTGTCATCATTTAACGCTCGACTCCTGATGCTGAAAGCAGTTCAGCCCCTAGCGGGTTTTGCAGAGCCGGGCGCGGTAATGCTTATACCGCAAGCATTCTGGATTTAATTGATGACGCGTCCTAGGCAACCGCGCCGTGCATCCTAGCCGAACTCATCAGCCGTGATGCTGGGCCACTGCTGACGGCTCCAAACATCGCTAGAGACCAAACGACCGCCCAGATTTCGCACCCGGCTCGACGACATTAGGTAAACCCACGCCTGGCCCAGTGGTTGACGTTCTGTCGAAAAGACTGGGCGCTGCAGTCGCTGATAGAGGTTTTCCGCTTTTGAAAGCGCCGGGTCGTAGTCTTCAAACTGATCGATTAGGGCCAGCGCCGCCTGCTCCCGAAAAGTGAGCAGCGCACCGGTTATCCAGCGATCGCCGAGGGTCATGGCCGGATATCCCTGCGGCAGATGAAACAGTTCGCCCTGCATCAAAGCCGGTTGCGCCTGCGCCACATAGGGCTGGCAATATTGGACGTATGCCACTTCGCCCGGTTTGAGAGTGCCGTAGACAAAAACGCTGGACATAGTCGATGGTGATGGAGTGTTAGGGGTGGCAGGGTGGCAGGACGGTGAGGGTTAAGGGCAGGCAACGTCACTTATTTCCCGTTATCCAGCACCCAGACCCAAAAACTGGGCAGGCTACAGTCCTGTCGAGAAGCACTACTCTCAGCCTAGCCGAGGCGCTGTAATGGCCACAGGCATAGGTTACGCTGTAGCGATATTCGTGATGTCTCAAAGGCTGATTACGTTATGGTTCGCCCGGTTCGGTTTGCGATTATCAGTGATCTGCACATTGCCTTACCCCATACCATCGACCACAAACCCAATCGCTTTCACTTAGTAGAAGTCAGCATTCCTGCATTAGAGCAGATTCTGCGATCGCTGGAAACTCAAGACCTCGACTTTCTAATGCTGCCCGGTGACCTGACCCAACACGGCGAACGCGATAATCATCAATGGATCGCCCAACGCCTCCAGCAGCTGCCGTTTCCGGCCTATGTGGTGCCGGGCAACCACGACATCATCACGCTAACAGGAGATCATGACACCATCGGCTTGACGGAATTTCCGCAAATTTACCGAAACTTCGGCTATTCCAGCGATCGCCCCTACTATCATCAAACAGTGGCGCCGGGGCTGCACCTTATTGGCCTGAACTCCATTGCCTTTGACGAGGCGGGCAAGCAGCTATTTTCCGGTCATGTCGACGCAGCGCAGCTCGACTGGCTATCAGCAACCCTGGCGGGGCTGAAATCTGAGTGGGTGATGGTTGCCATTCATCATAATGTGCTGGAACATCTGCCCGACCAAGCGCACCATCCGATGGGTCGCCGCTACATTACCCAAAACCGCGAAGCGTTGCTGCAGCGTTTACGTCAGGGCGGTGTGCGTCTAATCTTTACTGGACATCTACACGTGCAGGATATTGCCCAAGACGGCAATTTATGGGAAGTCACCACAGGGTCGCTGGTCAGCTATCCTCACCCCTATCGCATCTTGACCCTCACCCCTCAGCCTTCAGGACACCTCACGCTGCAGGTAGAGAGCCATCGAGTGCAGGCTGTTCCTAATTGGCCCGATTTGCAAGCAGCCTCACGACAGTGGATGCGCGATCGCTCAGTCCAGTTTATGACCAAGTTTCTCACCTGCCCGCCATTTAATCTGCCCCTCGACAAAGCCGCATTTTATGCCCCCGAGCTACAAGACTTCTGGGCCAACATCGCCGCTGGCGACATCCGGCTTGACTACCCTCAACTGCCAGC
>JBCCNE010000093.1:0-11992 GCA_039026015.1 Cyanobacteria bacterium P01_C01_bin.70
CGCATTGCCAAAAAAGCAGAAGCCCATGCCGCGATCGCTGACCGCATGGTGACCCGGCGGGCGCGACAGCACAAACGCTGATTGCTGCTGCTGCAATACACAGTCCACGCCGTCGAGCCAGGCGTTTACCGCCAAGAGCGCCACCTCAAAACTCTTGGTCGACACCGTCGTATCCGGATCAAGGCGTCCACCCCCGGCAGCGGCTAAATTCTGCAGGGCCACAATATATGGCTCGTGATGCAGTTGGCTGATCAGGGGTAAGGGGTCGCGATCGCCCAGCGCGGTTGGCGTTTGCCACCGTAGTCGAGCAGCGAATGGGGTGGCTTTGAGGGCCTGAGCGATCGCCATTAGTCGCCCCGAATTTTCTGGATGCAGGGTACCAGTATCGTGCTCTAGAAAGGCGTCGGAATAGATAACAGTCAGCTCAGAAGCCATCAGCTGAACCGCTCCGTAGCAGCGGTGTTGAACGTCTGTTCTTTCAGCATAGCGCCCCCTTCAGGAACCTGGAAAGCATGGTAAAATGATCAATACTTTCGCGTACTTTTTGAGCAATTAGCCTTCACTGCGGTGAACGATTCGACTTAACCCAAGCTGGCTGATTTGCGGCGATTTTGGAGCTTTTCCCCCTATGACCATCATCCCCACCGACCTACGGAACGAAATGTCCCGGTCTTACTTAGAATACGCCATGAGCGTAATTGTGGGGCGCGCGCTACCCGATGCCAGAGACGGCCTCAAGCCAGTGCATCGGCGTATTCTCTATGCCATGCACGAACTGGGCTTAACCTTCGACCGCCCCTTTCGGAAATGTGCCCGTGTAGTCGGAGAAGTGCTAGGTAAATATCATCCCCACGGCGACACCGCCGTTTATGACGCGCTGGTGCGCATGGCCCAAGACTTTTCCATGCGGGCACCACTGATTAACGGTCACGGCAACTTTGGCTCCATTGACAACGACCCGCCCGCCGCTATGCGATACACCGAATGTCGCTTGCAGGCGCTCACGAGTGAATCGCTGCTGCAGGATATCGAAGCCGATACCGTTGATTTTGCGGACAACTTCGACGGTTCCCAGCAGGAACCGATTGTCATGCCGTCGCGGGTGCCGCAGCTTTTGCTCAATGGCTCCTCAGGCATTGCGGTGGGTATGGCGACCAACATTCCGCCCCACAACTTAAGTGAACTTTTAGATGGCGTAGTGGCGCTGGTGCGTAACCCGGAAATCACGCTTAATGAGCTGATGGAGCTGATTCCGGGACCAGACTTTCCTACTGGCGCGCAAATCTTGGGCACCCGAGGCATTCGCGACGCCTACATTACGGGGCGCGGGTCCGTGACCATGCGTGGAGTGGCCAATATCGAAACCATTGAGCAGCGGGGACGGCCCGATCGCGACGCCATCATCATTACCGAGCTGCCTTATCAGACAAACAAGGCCGCGATGATTGAAAGAATCGCCGAAATGGTGAATGAGCGGCGGCTGGATGGAATTGCCGACATTCGCGATGAGAGCGATCGCGACGGCATGCGCATCGTCATTGAGCTAAAGCGCGACGCCTACGCCCGGGTCGTGTTGAACAATCTTTACAAGCAAACGCCGCTGCAAAACAACTTTGGCGTCAACATGCTGGCGCTAGTGAATGGGGAGCCGCAGCTTCTGGGGCTGAAGCAAATGCTGGAGGTCTTTATCGACTTCCGGGTAGAAACCATCACTCGCCGCACCCAATATCTGCTGCGCAAGGCCGAAGAGCGGGATCATGTGCTCCAGGGATATCTGATCGCCATGGATAACATGGACGCGATTATTACCCTAATTCGCCACGCAGCGGATACGCCCACCGCCAAGCAAGGGCTGATTGACGGCTATGGTCTGACTGAGATTCAGGCCGATGCGATTTTGCAGATGCAGTTGCGCCGCTTGACCGCGCTGGAGACAGACAAAATTCAGCAGGAGCACGAAGACCTGCAGGTTAAAATCACCGACTTCCGCGATATTCTGGCCCGTCGCGAACGCATCCTCGACATTATCGTGGCGGAGGTGGAGGAGCTGCGCGATCGCTTTGGCGACGATCGCCGTACGGTGATCGAGCCCGACACCAGCGATTTGTCCGACATTTCCCTGATTGCCAACGAGCAAGTCGTGATTCTCGTGACGGAATACGGCTACATCAAGCGCATGCCGGTGGACACCTTTGAGGCGCAAAGTCGCGCCACCCGGGGCAAAGCCGGAGCCCGCATTAAAGAAGACGACGGCATTCAGCACTTTATGACCTGCGGCTGTCACGACCACATCGTCTTTTTCAGCGATCGCGGGGTGGCTTATTCGCTGCGGGCCTATCAGTTGCCGGAAGGGTCGCGCACGTCCCAGGGCATTCCTATCGTGCAGATGCTGCCCATTCCCAAAGAAGAAAAAATCACCTCGGTCATCTCCGTCGAAGAGTTTACCGATGATGAATATCTGGTGATGCTCACCCAAAACGGGTACATCAAAAAAACGGCCCTGTCCGCCTTCAGCAATATTCGCGCCAATGGCTTAATCGCGATCTCGCTAGAAGAGGGCGACCAACTGCGCTGGGTGCGGTTAGCCCGCACGAGCGATAGCGTGCTGATCGGCTCTCATCAGGGTATGACCATTCATTTCAAAGCTGACGACGATCAGCTGCGGCCTTTAGGGCGACCCACCCGTGGCGTCAAAGCCATGAATCTGCGGGACGGTGACGATCTGATCAGCATGGACATTTTGCCTGCTCAAGTGACCCATGCAGTGGAAGAAGCCGCCGCCGCTGGCGCCAACGAAGATTCAGACGAAGTCGCCGTCAATAGCTTGGGGCCTTGGGTGCTGCTGATTACCGCTGGCGGTATGGGCAAGCGAGTGCCGGTGTCCCTCTTCCGCCTGCAAAATCGCGCGGGCATGGGCCTGCGGGCGCTGAAGTTCCGCCTGGATGATGACTCGCTAGTGGCAGTGTTGGTGGCGAACGAAGACGAAGAGCTAATGCTGGTGACCAATCGCGGCATCATTATTCGGCAGCGGGTCAACGATATCTCGATTCAGTCGCGGGCTGCTCAGGGCGTGCGGCTGCAGCGGCTGGACGAGGAGGACGCGATCGCGGCGGTGGCGATCGTGCCTTCTGAACTTTCGGAGGACGATGACGAAGAGTTGGCCTCGGAGGTGGATATAGTTGACGAAGTCGTCGCTCCCGATGCGGATATGACCACAGTGGAGGCGCAAGTGGTGGAAACGGACACCGCTGAAGAAGAATGACGGGCGCAGTGAGAATCTGAAATCCTCGTCGGGTACCTTGAGTGGGGAGCGACTCACGCTGAGGTGACAGCCCATGTCAAGCCTGAGGAAATCAACGTTGGGAGTGGCGCTCTTAGGAGTGTCGGCCTTGGCTGTGAGCGAAACGGTGGCCTCAGCCAACCCCGAGATCACCTATGAGATGCGCGATCATGCCCTCGTCGCCACCCTTGACGATTTGGAATACGTCATTTTTGACGTCGCCACGGGCACTCCTGCACACCTGTTCGTTTCTGATGCTAATGCCTCAGCCTTGCTGGTTGAAAACGGGTTTGCCTGGGTTGAAGCCACTGCCGATCTTGATCAAGACGGACTGCTCGATGCAATTGTTGGCAGCAGTGCGGGTGGCAATTGCTGCGCTCCCGCCTATGCCATTATTAGCTTGCTGGCTGACGGTTCGTTTCGATTTTCCCCTGTGATTGATTGGGCCTGGAATCCACCGCAAATCCTGGAGCAAGACGACACCTTTATCCTCGCAACGCGCACTGACAATCACCTGTATCATCATCGATACACCCAAGGCCAGCTGATTTTGCTCGAAGAGCGCACGATTGCCGAACGAGTGGCGATCGCCGAACTGCGAGCCGCCTTGGTCGATGACGGTACAACCAGTGCCAGCCTGGAAGTTGACCTGAATGCCGACGGGGCGATCGACACAGTGCAATGCGAAGTCTGGCAGCGCTGGGATTCACTGCTGTGTCAGTTCGCGCTAGCCGACGGCACCGCCCTCCCTATGTTCGTCAAGGGGACTAACGGGGAGCTGATGCGGGTAGACAACCATGGTTGCTCGCGATATGGCGTATTGCCCTCAATGACCAACGGCCTGCACGACCTTGTCTGCGATGAAGATACTCTCGCGACATGGAATGGGGAAGGATATGTGTGGCAATTGCCGGCGTTCTGATCGCTGCCAGGCCTTTGGCAGTCTTTAGAGCATTCTCAGGCGGCATTCAGTTTGCTTGTTTATGGTGTGATTACTTGAGACGTCAACTTTTGATAAGAGGTATTGAATATGCGTCCTATATATATGTTGCCTTTACTGCTCTCGACGGTTGTGGCAGTTGGCTGCGGAGCTTCGACCACCACGTCGGCGCCCTCTGAGTCAGCAGAAACCGCAACGGCGGCAGCCGACTCAGAGGCATCTACAACCACCGAAGCTACAGACGACACTGCCCTGGCAGCGGTTTTTGTGGAAGATGAGGTGGCGATCGCAGGTGCCGATCCGGTCGCTTATTTCACCGAAGAAGCCTACGTTCCCGGCAGCGCTGAGTTTACCCATGAATGGAGCGGTGCGACTTGGCAATTTGCCAGTGCCGAAAACCGGGATGAATTTGCCAGCAATCCTGAGCAATATGCGCCTCAGTACGGCGGTTTTTGTGCTTGGGCCGTCAGCCAGGGCAAAACTGCACCCATCGAACCTGAAGCCTGGAAAATCGTTGATGGCAAGCTTTATCTCAACTATGACGCTCGGATTCAGGAGCGCTGGGCCCAAGACATTCCTGGCAATATTGCTAAAGCTGACAGCAATTGGCCTGGGGTCGTTCAGCAGTAATCATCTTGTCCGTTGCCTCGGCTCCAGGCAGTAAATGGCCGTTCCAAGCGGTGCCTATCGTAACGGTTGGGTTCCTCAAGCCTTGTCTCCTGATTGCTCATTTCTTGAAGGATCACTAACAGAACGATAGATAGCGCCGCGATCGCAGACGTCATGCGGTACCCTTGGTAAGCATTGGTTGCTCTCCAAACTTTACCCGTTTGGATCGAGTCAGGCTCGATATGCCTTGAGTGTTGGCCACGGCATTCCAACGACATTTGCGATTTTTACCGGCGGTCTATGGCGCTCATCGTTCAAAAATTCGGCGGCACCTCGGTCGGCTCAGCAGAACGTATCCAAGCGGTAGCCCAGCGAGTGCACGAAACCGTGGTGGCGGGCAATCAGGTCACCGTTGTGGTGTCGGCTATGGGCAAGACAACTGATGGCTTAGTCCAGCTAGCGAATGAAATTTCTGACAATCCGAGCCGTCGCGAAATGGACATGCTGCTTTCCACTGGCGAACAGGTGTCTATCGCGCTGCTGAGCATGGCGCTCCACAGTTTAGGGCAAGACGCTATCTCCCTAACCGGAGCGCAGGTCGGGATTGTGACCGAGGCCGACCACAGCCGCGCCCGCATTCTCAACATTCGTACCGAGCGGCTTCAGCGCTGCCTGGATGCTGGAAAAGTCGTCGTTGTGGCGGGTTTTCAGGGCATTAGTCACAGTACTGACTTTGAAATTACGACCTTGGGTCGAGGCGGTTCCGATACCTCGGCAGTCGCTTTAGCAGCGGCATTAAGGGCGGACAAGTGTGAAATTTATACCGACGTTCCTGGCATTTTAACCACCGATCCGCGCTTAGTGCCCGCCGCCCAGTTGATGTCCAGCATTACCTGCGACGAGATGTTGGAATTAGCCAGTTTGGGAGCGAAAGTTTTGCATCCTCGGGCAGTCGAAATTGCCCGCAACTATGGCGTGCCACTGGTGGTGCGATCAAGCTGGACTCAGGAACCCGGTACTCACGTCGTCGCCCCCACCCGTCAACCGAAATCGCTGGAAGGCCTGGAACTGGTGCATCCGGTTGATGCAATTGAATTCGATTTGGATCAAGCTAAAGTGGCGCTGCTGCGGATCCCTGATTGTCCCGGTGTGGCGGCCCGTCTGTTTGGCGAAATCGCCAGCCAAAATCTGAATGTCGACTTGATCATTCAATCAATTCATGATGGTAATACCAACGACATTGCCTTTACGGTGGTGCGCCCCAATCTGGCGAAGGCTGAAGCGGTGGCCGCCGCCATCGCTCCAGTGCTGCGCGGCAACCCCGCCGACTTCACCCAGGCAGAAATCCTAGTCGATCAGCGAGTGGCGAAGGTCAGCATTGTTGGTGCAGGCATGATTGGACGGCCCGGCGTGGCGGCACGCATGTTCTCCACGCTGGCCGAGGCGGGAGTCAATATTCAAATGATTTCGACTTCCGAAGTGAAAGTGAGCTGTACGGTGGATGTTGATGAGTGCGATCGCGCCATCAATGCCCTGTGCGAAGTTTTTCAAGTCACGCGATCGCCTCTCAATCCGCTCCCGGCCCCTACCGTTTCAGACGCTGCCCCTGAGGTGTGCGGCGCGGCCCTGGATGTCAAGCAGGCTCAGGTGGCGATTCGTCATGTGCCGGACCAACCGGGCATGGCCGCCCGCATTTTCACATTACTATCAGACGCGGGGGTCAGCGTTGACATGATTATTCAGTCGCAGCGATGTCGTCTGGTTAACGGTCAAACTACTCGCGATATTGCATTTACGGTGGCTCAGGCGGAGGCATTGCAGGCACAATCAATTGTCAAAAATGTCGCTGCGGAACTGGGCTGCGGAGATGTGGTGGTCAATGACGCGATCGCTAAAGTCAGCATCGTCGGACTCGGCATGATCAATACCCCTGGCGTGGCGGCTCGGATGTTTGCGGCCCTGGCCGAACGGCAAATCAACATTCAAATGATCGCCACCTCAGAAATTAAAATTAGCTGCTTAGTGGCGGAAGCAGACGGCGTGAAGGCGCTGAAGGCGGTTCACCAAGCCTTCCATCTGGATGGTTTGGAAAAGGTGATTGTGCCGGCCTGATTCAGTTGGGGATTTTAGATGGCGGATTGGGGATTGGCAGAGGGACGGTCTGGGAATACTCTGTTGCCGATTGACCAAGCCGGGCGCTGAGGAAAATCCGAACTTTTCTCGGGAATGTCGCCGAACCTAAAAGGGATGTGATATCGTAAATAACCGTGCTTGAGGAACACCTCAACGTCAGCAAGGGTCGCTAGCTCAGCGGTAGAGCACTCGGCTTTTAACCGATTGGTCCTGGGTTCGAATCCCAGGCGACCCATTTTTTCCCAAACTTAGCGATTACTCGCCTGATATATGATCGGGATCATAGTCTCGACCACACCCTCTAATGTTCCTCGACAGACATCTTCAAGGCAATCTTCAAAAATCAATTAATAGCGTTCCTTAAACTTTACTTTGGCTTTCTCAAGCATATCCTTTTGCCCATTTGCACAAGGTACTTACAGGCAAATGATCTATATATAATCTCTCTATAGCCGATTCACTAATGGCGATTAATTTGGCTTTTACAACGTTTCTCACAACGGCTGATCTCAGGATTTCAGCACAGGTTAAAGCTTGTCTTTGGAGTAACCTTGCAAACAGCGCGATCGCGTTTCTAGGAGCCGACTGTCAGAGCCATTGATCTATTTCAGGCCATAATCGAAGGCTTGAGTCTTGCACCAAGACAAGAAAGTATGGTGTCTAGCAGCTTCTTGAAAGCTGGATAAAAAAGAAGCGGCTGATGACGAAAATCATCAGCCGTCAACGCTTTTTTGATTGAGTCACGCTTGTCCGCTTGGCGATTTTGCTGACTAATCTATCTGCTCAACTTCCGCGATTTCTGGAATGAATTCCCGCAGGCGACGCTCGATCCCCATCCGCAGCGTCATCGTTGAGCTGGGACAAGAGCCACAAGCGCCTTGCAGCCGCAGTCGAACCGTGGGCCCATCAATTTCTACCAGTTCGACGTTACCGCCATCGGCCATCAGATAAGGGCGGAGTTCGTCGAGTACAGATTCCACATTTTCAGAAGTCAATGCCAAAGTTTGCATCGTTACCATCCATGAATTTTGCTGGTTACTGCTCTCTATTTTAGAGAGTAAAGTGCCTTACAGTGCCCCACTCAACTCATCAAAAACGACTCTAGCGTCATCAGCACCTCTTGGCTGTGAATGGCAGGCCGCACCCCCAAAAAGCGCTCTCGCAGAATGCCATCAGGATCAATTAGATAAGTATGCCGCAGCGATCGCCCCGTCAGCCACGAGCCATAGGCCTTACTCACACCACCATCCACATCTGATAAGAGGGGGAACTCCAGCCCCTCAGCAGCACAAAAACTCTCATGCGAGGCAACATCATCAGCACTGACGCCCACAATTTCGGCATTTAGCGCCTGAAACTGAGAACGGCTTTCTTGAAAGCGACGGGCCTCTAAAGTACAGCCTGACGTACCATCTTGCGGATAGAAATACAGCACCAACCACTGACCGCGATAGTCTTCTAAGGCAATCTCTCCATCACCAGAATTGGTGGGCAGCGTAAAGGTCGGTGCTGGTTCATCAATTACCGGTTGTGGTCCACCCAGGGCGATCGCCGCTGGAATCGCTGTCCCCCAGCTCAAACCCGCCCAAACTAAAGCCAGTAGCCCCATGAGGCAACGACGACGTACAATTTCCATTGGTTAGACTCCCAAGCTTTTAACAAAAGTTTAAGATTTAAAGGGGAGTCTTGGCAGTTCCAGAGGATGATTTTCTTAAATGAGCCATGTGAGTCAGTGTGTCGTTGGTGTCTCTTCGCAATTGAGGCGTAAAGACGCGCTTGGCGGCACATTGGCACTGCTCTGCGGTCATGAGAGTCATCCAGCGTCCTGAATGCGGATCGCGATAGGCCCAAAATGGATTGTGGCGAAGATTAGATGCGGAAGATGGCTGTGACATGGCTTTGTTAAAGTGCAGACTCGATGGTAGAGCAGACCTACAGCGTTTTTGCCGCCAGTGAGATATCAAAAATGTCATGAAGCCCTGGTTCTCAGGCAAAATAGTGCATCTCACCAGGCAGGAAAATGCTCTAGATAGACTCTTTTTATTTTTCTCAATTTAGCCCTGCCAAAGCCTCCGATAAATTGCTGAGCACAGGAACAAGGTTGACCATGCCCCCGGTAGATTCTCGAACCACAACTGATTGGCTGGCCCATTTACCCAACACCTTGAAGGGACTCCAGTTTGCTGACGACCGCTGGCGGCAATATCGGCAGGGCCAGATTCCCACGCCACAGGTGATGCAAACTGCCGATAAGCCTCTGGCCACGGTGGATTGGGATGTCGTGATCAGCGGTGGTACTTTAGGGATTTTGATGGGCACGACACTGGTCCAGCGGGGATGGCGGGTTGCCGTTTTGGAAAAAGGTCATCTGCGAGGGCGGGATCAAGAATGGAATATTTCGCGCCAAGAACTCCAAGAATTAGTTGAGCTAGATCTCTTGTCGGCAGAAGAAATGGAGCAGGCGATCGCAACCGAGTACAATCCAGCCCGCATACAGTTTGACGGCAGTGAGCCGGTTTGGGTACGCGATGTCCTCAATGTTGGAGTCGATCCGGTTTATCTACTAGAAATTCTCAAGCAGAAGTTCTTGACCATGGGTGGCACCTTGATGGAGCAGACACCTTTTCAGAACGCTGTCGCACAGACCAATGGCATTGTCGTCAAGGCCGGAAAACAGACGTTGAACGCGCGGCTATTGATTGATGCAATGGGGCACTTTTCACCTTTAGCTCAGCAAGCCCGCCAAGGGCAGCGACCCGACAGCGTTTGCCTGGTGGTGGGCACTTGTGCCAAGGGTTTCCCTAAAAACGAGACGGGGGACCTGATGATGTCTTTCACGCCGGTGCGTCGCCAGTGTCAATATTTTTGGGAGGCGTTTCCAGCCCGTGATGGTCGTACCACTTATTTATTTACCTATGTAGATGCTCACCCGAAGCGACTAAGCCTGACAGAGCTATTCGACGACTATTGGCAGTTGCTGCCGGACTACCAGCACGTGGCAGCGTCAGAGCTCGATATTCAGCGAGCGATGTTTGGCTTTTTTCCCTGCTATCGCGATAGCCCGCTGCAGTATCCCTGGGGCCGAGTGCTGCCGATTGGCGACAGTAGTGGCAGCCAATCTCCCTTGAGTTTTGGCGGCTTTGGCGCGATGATTCGGCATCTTGGCCGCTTGACCACAGGCCTTGATGAAGCACTACAGCAGGATTGTCTGACGGCAGCGGAATTAGGCTGGCTACAGCCCTATCAACCCAATCTGTCCGTGACTTGGCTGTTCCAAGAGGCGATGCGGGTGAGCATCAATCAATCCCTCGAAGCCAATCAGATCAATCGCATTTTGGGCACGATTTTTGACGATATGTCAGCGTTAGGCGACAACACCTTAAAGCCCTTTCTGCAAGATGTGGTGCAGTTTTCGGCGTTAGCCAAAACGCTGCTGCAAACGTCGGTTAAGCATCCGGGTCTAGTGGCGCAGATCGTGCCGCAAGTGGGGATCGGAGCGATCGCTCGCTGGCTGCCTCACTATGGCGCTTTGGCGGTTTACTCGCTGCTGCATCCTCTCTGTGAACGACTCCGTCCGCTGGCGCAAAACCTTCCTGAAAAGCAGCAATACCAGTACCATCGTTGGTTAGATGCCTTACGGTACGGTACGGGTAGCGACTACAGGGGAAGCCCATGAGCTCATCTTTAGCCCGCGATCGCTTTAAAGCCGCAGTTCAGCGCCCTGACGAAGCCGTCAATCTTGCCCTGGCAGCCCTATATATTGCTCAAGAAGAATATCCTGAATTAGACTGTCAAGCCTACCTGCAACGATTCGATCAGATGGCTGATGATTTGCGCGATCGCCTGCCGGCCGAGACCTATCCCCTTAAAATCATTCGCGCGCTGAACGAATATTTGTTCGAAGCTCAAGGCTTTATGGGCAACAGCCAAGACTACTACAACCCTCAAAATAGCTTTCTCAACAAAGTGCTAGACCGGCGCACCGGAATTCCCATCACGCTATCGCTGGTCTATCTGGAGCTTACTAAGCGCATTGATTTTCCGATGGCAGGAGTGGGTATGCCAGGACATTTTTTAGTTCGCCCCACCGTGGCCGAGATGGCAATTTTTGTCGATGCTTTTCACAAGGGTGAGGTGATGTTCGAAGAGGACTGCCGCGATCGCATCAAAACCATGTACGGCAAAGAAGCTCGGCTACTGCCTCAGCATTTAGAACCGATTGGGCATAAGCCATTTCTAGCGCGGCTGCTCACGAATCTCAAGGTCATCTACCTGCAGCGACAGGACATTCCTCGAGCGCTGGCGGCAATTGACCGCATTTTGCTGCTGTTGCCGAGTTCACTAATTGAGCGGCGCGATCGGGGCCTAATTTATTACCGTGAGGGCCGTTTATCAGCCGCCAAAGACGACTTAAAATACTATTTGCTCAATCATCCCAACGCTCCCGACACCTTCGAGATTCAGCAAGTCATTAGTCAAATCAACGCTACTCTCAAAGGCGAAGATTAGCCGTAAGCCACAATATGCTTTCACTACTGGCATTGCCAACACAACGCTGCTAAAGGCAGACCGAGGCGTATTGCTTACGAATACTCGATAATGCCCGCCAGCATTTACAGACCATTGCCTACTCTCGGCACTTGGCGCTGGCATTTGCTGCCAGGAACGCACAAATACTCCTGAATCTTGACACAAAGCTGTTTTAGCCGAGCCCGAAATTTTTATTGACACTTAATGAAAATCTTCAGTATGATTAGAGGCTGTGACCTTGATCTTACTTTCAACCATTTTTAAGTTAATTCAACGACCCAATGCCAACTATTCAGCAGTTAGTCCGCTCAGAACGAGCCAAATTACAAGAAAAGACCAAATCCCCGGCGCTTAAAAGCTGTCCTCAAAGGCGCGGAGTCTGTACTCGTGTCTACACGACGACGCCGAAAAAGCCTAATTCAGCTTTGCGCAAAGTGGCACGGGTTAGGCTCACCTCTGGCTTTGAAGTCACTGCATACATTCCGGGCATTGGCCACAAC
>JBCCNE010000094.1:0-11962 GCA_039026015.1 Cyanobacteria bacterium P01_C01_bin.70
AACATTGCGCTAGAAGCCGCTAGAGAACTGGGCGTCACTTTGCCCATGGCCGCCTACGTCGAGCAGGTTGAAACTGGACTGATTGGCCGCGGCTTCGGCGATGAAGATGTATCCGCGATCGCTCGCAGTATTCGTGAGCAGTCGGGGTTGGATGGGTGAATGGTGGGAGTCGCAGGGTATGAGGGTGATGGAGTGGCAGGGTGTGAGAGCAAGTGGGGAATCCAAAAACGAAGAGCCAAAAGCCAAGAACTAAGAATTAATCCGCGTAGCAGAATTCGTGAATTTCGGGAGCCGCTTGGCTGTTGTGCTTCAGGTAATCTTCTAGCCAGCTGCAACTGCTGGCTAAGAGCGTGTCGATATCTTCCATGCCTTCACGCTCCCAAACCAGTACTCGTCCATCGCTACTGACCGATACGATATACCCCTCCGCCAGATCAACTTCAACGTCTCGCACCCCTTGGGTATGCCCGGATAGAGTAGATAGCAGCTTGCCAGTTAGGTCCCAGATGCGAATGGAGTTGTCGTTGCTAGCGGTGATGACCTGCTGCCCGTCGGGCGTAAATGCGACCGAAAGCACGCCATCTTCGTGGCCTTCAAAGGTCGTCAACAGCTCGCCCGTGTCAACCTGCCAGAGTTTGACTGTATTGTCGTAACTGGCAGTCGCTAGCACTTTGCCATCAGGACTAAACTTAGCGTCTAGCACCCAGCTTTGATGTCCGCGCAAGATGCGGGGTGAGGCCTGGGAAATGTCGTCAACTGACCAAATTTTGGTGAGATGATCCCAGCCGGTGGTGACAACGTATTGCCCATCAGGACTAAAGTCCAAGCCAAAAGCTCCGTCTCGATGGGCCTCGCGTTGGGCCAACAGAGTGCCATCGAGCTGCCAGAGACGTAGCGTATGGTCTTCGCCAACAGAAGCCATCACATCGCCGTCGGGATGAAAGGCGACGTTGTTGACGCTGCCAACGTGCCCTTCCAGCACTTTAACCAGCGGCGTATCGGAGGCAAACTGCTGCCACAGGCGAATCGTGCCGTCAATGCTGGCTGAAACCACGCGATCGCCGTCAGGACTAATATCTACCGCATTCACCGCGTTGCTGTGGCCGGTCAGAGTTTTGCGCAGGGTGCTGCGATGTTCTTTCCAGAGGCGCACCGTTCCATCGACGCCTCCAGAAACCACCAGGTGATCCGTAACCGAGGTGGCAACCCCGTTAACGGGGCCTTTATGCCCCAGTAAAACGTGCAGATTATCCCGCTGAAAGTCCCAGAGCCGAATCGCGCGATCACCCCCCGAAGTCGCAATCAGATTGCCATCGGGGCTAATCGCCAGGCCCGCAACGAGGCCTCGATGACCCACTAAATTGGCTGAAGAGGTGCCATCCAACTGCCAAATACGCACGACTTTGTCATCCCCAACCGTGACTAACTGCTGACCATCAGGCATGAACTGCACGTCATAAATCGGCCCTTCGTGGGCGGTAAAGGTACGAATTAGGGATTGATCGGTGAGGTTATACAGTCTTACTTGGCGATCGCTGCCCACTGCCGCCAGGGTCTGTCTATCGGGGCTCAACGCGATGGCAATCAAGGCGGATTGAGAATTTTGAAATTTGGCGATGGCGACTCCTGCGGCATCCCAAATATGGATATTGCCCTGCTCATCACCGGCAATCAGCTGGTTGTCAGGAGTCCACATTAAGGTCTGAAAGCCGCCAACATCACCATTTAAGGTAGTGACCAGGTTGCCATCAAAGGTCCAAATTTTGACAGTAGCATCTTCACTGGCCGTGGCAATCTGATCGCCCGCTGGCGAAAACGCCACCGCCCGGACTGGTTGTTTGTGGACTTGCCAGGTAACGTTGGCGATGCCTTCGTGATCCCATAGATACAGATAACCATCGGAGTCACCAGCAGCCAGGCGATCGCCATTTGGGGAAAAATCCACGTCTAATAGAGGATTGCCGTTACCCTCTAAAACGTTGAGGGGAGTGCCATCTAGCCCCCACAGGCGAATGTTGCCGTCAGCGCTGACCGAGGCCAGTTTTTGTTCGTCGGGGCTAAAGGCGACCTGCCAGACAATGCCGGTGTGCCCCTCCAGTCGGTTACGCTCTCGTACCCAAAACAGGGATTGCTGCAGGGCACTGAGCACTTGTGATCGCAGCTCTGGCAGTTGCTGTTCTGACTCTAATGATTGAAAGAGCTGACCCGCCTGGGTCGCCGACAGCAGCGAATCAAATCGTCGGTCAGACAAAAATAGCGCCTGGGCAGATTGGCTTAAAGCCCTCAGGCGTGACTGTTCGGCCTGCTTTTGCGCCTGTTGGGCCTGGCGCGACAGACCCCAACTAGTGATGCCCATCACCACGGCAATCACAGAAACTGCTGTAACCAACTGTAACCACCGCTGCTGCGCGGCGATTGCGGCTTTTTGGTGGCGCAGTTCGTCATCTCGGACGGTAGCCTCGACTTCTGCACTGGCAATCACATATTGATGATGCAGCGCTGTAGGACTGGGCTCTTGAGCTTTGCCTTGAGACAAGTAGCGGTTGGCCCGCTCTAAATCAACTCCCCGCAGCAGATAGCTGCCGTCGCGAGCGTTGCGATCCCATTCCAAAGCTCGCACCAGAAGGCGGGTGTGGGTGCGTACATAATCCAGGTCTTGATCCAGGGCTTCTAGTAGTCCTTTGAAGCCAGTTTTAAAGTCATCTTGGGGCCGCAAGAAGATCCAATTAAGGCGCGCCAGTTCTGGATGCACCTGATCGGGCTGTACATCTTGGCAAACCACCGGCACCAGGCGTTTATTATGCTTCAGGGCTTCTTCAATTTCTTGACCACAGACTTTGGAGGCCACAGAGTCGGGGCTCAGCACAAAGACAAAGGTATCTGCCAGCTCAATTCCCAACTGGATTTCTTGCCACCAGTCCACCGCCACGGGAATATTTTCCCAATCGACCCAGACTTCTCTTCCCGTGGCATCCAATGCGCCGTAGAGTTCTTGAACAAACTCTTTATTGCGCCGGGAATAGGAAATAAAGACATTGGCCTGCTGGGTATTGCCATCCAGCACCTGCCAAACGTCTTTAGGCATCTGACGGCCTGATTTAGGCGCGAGTTTGACCCGGTAAAAAGTATTGCCATCCCGCTCAACCGTTTTCAGCAGTCCCGCTTCGGTCAGGGCGTGCAGACTGGTTTGCACCTGGGACAGCGACTGGCTAATGTTGTCGGCAATAGTCGGGGCGTTGGCTTCATAATGTCGCAGCAGCCAGTTGACCAGAGATTGCTGCTCGGCGGGCATCGTTAAAATGTCGGCCACTCTGAGACCCGGAAGTCGCGATCGCCGCTTGGTTGACTTCCCTTTTAAGAGCGCATCCAGCGCATCGTCTCCCATAGACACTCCTGATTGATAACGCCGTGGGGGGTAAAAGTTAAGAGTTCCCACAGCTAAGACGGCTTAATCGGTGTAGACGGCAATTGACATGCTGTGGCTACGCTCATTTCCTCATCATAGCGATGGTCCGCAGCATCAAGACATTCTCAGTACTCCCGTAATGACCTTTCAAGGCACATCGGAGGCAGTTTAATCTGTTAATAAAATTTTGAGATCTTGAATAAAATCAGCCGGTCGATTATCCAAATCGATCGCCGTTAATAACTCGTCAGAAGTGTCAATTAGTTTGGCTAAACGCGGATCTTCAATTGCCTTACCCTCGACCACTTTGTAGCGCAGAGCCTGCACAATGTCGTCAGCAATGCGCCCGCTACCGGCAACGATCACAATCTCGCGACCAGCCGCCACACTGGCGTAGGCGTCCTGCACGGTAACAGAGCCGCCATTGATCAAAATCGTCATCGACCCGTGGTGACCTGAAAGGTGGGTAGCGATTTCGGAAATCCAAGGTGATTCGTCGCCCCACTGCTCTCCAGGCACCAGGATGCAGTGAGTGTGGTTAGGCTCTAGCGTCGAAGCATCAGGATGACTTACTGGGCTGTCTGGCAGGTTAACTAGCGATCGTGGCGCTACTCCAATCAGCGGAAACTCACCGTTCATCGCAGTGCGGGCTTGCCCCATCAGCTGCATCACACCAGCGTCCGTGCCGCCATCAATCACATAAAGCTGCATCTCATGAGCTAGAGGAGCCAGCACACGATGAAACAGGCCATGCAGCTGCAGCTGCTGATCAGCGTCGAGGCCGCTAGCTCCACCCACGATAACGAGAGTCATACGCGGCTCTGCTAACCCCGTACCGTCAAGAAAGTGAACAACATCATCAATTTGTTCAACTAAACCAACTTGCACGCCCTGATGGTGAGGGATTTGATGTTCGTTGAGCTGATATACCTGAACAGGAGGGGGCATAGCTTTCAAAGCGAGCGCAAAGCGATATGGAAAACAGTTGTGCCGCGATGCTAGTTCACCACCACCTTAGATAAAGACGACGATATACGGCAGCAAATCACCCTAACTCAGTCTCCAAAATGCCCAATTTAGGGTAATGAATTCGCACAGCGGATATTAGTCCAATAGTATATGAGGACGCTGTAAGAGTATTCCATCCAAAAAATACATCCGGATCTGAATGTCATAGGTAGGCTTTTTTCTGGCCGACTTACGAACCCTTTCCATATTTTGAACGAGTAATTGGCTGAAATACTCTGAGAGCTAATTTATCAAGGAAATCTCAAACAGCCTTCAAATCAACGCTGGACAAAAATCTGCCGCGCTCTGAAAGAGGAGCACGGCATCAATTGATACTAGAAACCTTGTGGAACGAGCACTTGGAAGAGGCATTCCCCCCGTTTCAACTTTCGAAGCGAGGGGCAGCCTTCCTTACTGACGAAGCATTGGTCACTAGACCAGGATGATCGCCTCGCGCCTCGCCAGCACTGTTTAGCCGTAGCCAGAGCGATCGCGACTTGCACCACCGTCGCCTCGCAAGCTACAGGAAACCAAACATCCAGCGCTTAGAGCAGCTGTGGGAGTACGGTAATTCACTGCCGAATAGCAGCGCAGGCTAAACCCGAGCGGCGGCAGCGGCTACCACATCCTTTTGTGGGTGAATGCTTTTGCTTCCCTGAAGAGACGCATACAGCCGGTTGAGGGCATTCAAGTAAGCCTGAGTCGAAGCCACTACGATGTCGGTATTAGCAGAGTGTCCAGAAAAGACCGTAGACTCATGACGAATGCGGATTGTCACCTCGCCGATCGCATCAATTCCTGCCGTCACTGACTGCACCGAAAACTCAATCAGTTCATTGGGAATATTGACCACCCGATTGACGGCTCGATAGACCGCATCGACTGGACCCGTGCCGATCGCCGCATCGGTCAGCTCTTCCCCGTCGGGCGTCCGCAGCGTTACAGTGGCTGTGGGTCGAGCGCGATCGCCACAAGATACCTGCACCAGCTCCAGGTGGAAATGCTCAGGTGCCTGCTGGGTTTCGTCGTTAACCAGAGCAACAATATCCCAATCGGTAACCACCTTCTTTTTATCCGCCAAGTCCTTGAAGCGCAGAAAAGCTCGGTTGAGTTCTTGATCGCCGAGCTCGTGGCCCAGTTCCTTGAGCCGGGTGCGGAAGGCATTGCGACCGGAGTGCTTGCCCAACACGATTTGATTTTTATTCAACCCGATGGACTCAGCATCCATGATTTCGTAGGTGAGCTTGTTTTTCAGTACCCCGTCTTGGTGAATCCCCGATTCGTGGGCAAACGCATTGGCTCCAACGATCGCTTTATTGGGCTGCACCAACATGCCCGTGAGGTTTGAGACCAGGCGTGAGGTTTGATAAATCTCAGTAGTATCGATGTTGGTCAGCGGCGCTTCGGACTCCGCCGGACGACCTAAGAATGGGTTGTAAAAGCTGCGCCGCACGTGCAGTGCCATTACCAATTCTTCAAGGGCCGCATTGCCAGCCCGTTCGCCAATGCCGTTAATGGTGCATTCGAGCTGGCGCGCGCCATTTTTGACAGCTTCCAGGAAGTTCGCCACCGCTAAGCCCAAATCGTTATGGCCATGCACCGAGATAATGGCTTGCTCGATATTAGGCACATTTTCACGAATGCCGCGAATCAAGCTGCCAAACTCAGTTGGAGTCAAGTAACCTACTGTATCGGGGATATTAATGGTAGTGGCTCCAGCAGCGATCGCCTTTGTCAACACCTGGTACAGGAATTCAGGCTCCGAGCGACCCGCATCTTCTGGCGAAAATTCTACATCCTCCGTGAAGGTTTTGGCATAGGTCACCATCTCCTCAGTGATGGCTAAAACCTCTTCGCGGCTCTTACGCAGCTTGTACTGCATATGGATGTCAGACGTGGCAATAAAGGTATGGATGCGACCTTTAACAGCAGGAGCAATCGCCCGTCCGGCGGTTTCGATGTCGTGTTTAGTTGCTCTGGCCAAGCCGCAAATCGTCGGGCCATCGGCAGTGCCAATCTGCTCGGCAATCCTATTCACCGCCTCAAAATCGCCCGGACTCGCAAACGGAAATCCCGCTTCAATGATGTCAACCCCCAGTCGTGCCAGTTGCCGCGCAATCGTTAGTTTTTCATCCACATTTAGCGTGGCTCCCGGAGACTGCTCTCCGTCACGCAAGGTGGTGTCAAAGATCAAAATGCGGTCAGGCTGTGGGTGGTTGCTCATTGGAATTCACATCAATAAACGACAAAACTTGTATCGACACGCACTATTTTAATCCTCTGCTTCGGAAGTATGGGCGATCGCTTAAGGGATAATTTGGGGATTTATTGACTTAAAGGTGCTGGTTTTTATATCAGGATATCGGTATTTATCTGATAATCAGTGGACTTATCCTTGATTTGTGTCTTAGATAACCGACAGGGCCCTGACAAATTGAAAAGCTAAAAAGCTGTTGAGTTATTTTAAGAACTTTTGTGAAAACGTCGATATGTCTTTGGGGTGCCTTGGGATGGGTGCTGGCTACGCCGCTGGTTGCCGAAGCGGCCAGAATTTCGCTTGCGGGGCGCGTCGCGTTGACCTCAGCCACGCCGATTGAAGATGCTCGCATCACAGTTACTTTTCACGGTCACGAGATTGGCATTCACGAATACACGACCGAGCGCCGCCGAGTTACTCGAACTGACGAGCAGGGAAGATTTGACGTGTTCGTAAAGGTCCCGGAAGATCGCTATATCTGGACTCACGCTACGGTCGAAGTTGCCGAAACCGAAACCAGCAAATCCACAACCGCGATCGCCCCCTGCGTGATTGATGATCAGGGCGGCGGCTTCTGTAGCAAAGAATTTCGGGTTAATCCACTGATTGAACCCTAATCTACTGCCATCGTTAGCCTTGCACTTTCTGGCTTCAGTCGGCTTTTGAGCGTGAGGCAGATTAATCTTCAATAGGCATCAGAGCGCCAGAGCAAATGCGAAACCGTTTTAAGCAAGAGCTTCAGGTCATATAAAGGATGCCATAGTTTCTGATACAGCAGGTCCAGCTCAACCACCTCTTCAAAATTTTTGATAGAAGAGCGACCGCTGACCTGCCACTGTCCGGTAATCCCCGGCTTTACGTTTAAGCGATGCCAGTGGTGCGCTTCATAGAGGGCAACTTCGTCAGAAGTGGGAGGACGAGTGCCGACAAGACTCATCTCTCCTCTCAACACATTCCAAAACTGCGGAAATTCATCCAGACTGGTACGTCTCAGAAACCGCCCCACCCGGGTAATACGAGGATCGTTCTCATTTTTGAACAGTTGCCCCTGTACGGTGTTTTCAACCAAGGCTTTAAGTTCTTCCGCGTTTTGCACCATTGAGCGCAGCTTCCAGATGCGGAATTCTCTGCCGTAGAGCCCATGCCGAATCTGTGAGTAGAATATGGGGCCAGGGCTTTCTAGCCTAATGGCGATCGCGATCGGCAGAATAATAATGGCCAGCATCGCTAGCCCTACCAAACTACCTAAGACATCTATAGTGCGCTTAATCAGGCACGATACGGATGGATGCATCGACTCAGGAACCGAATCGGCCATGGCACGCTTGACCAAACGTGGAACAGAAGATTGCCTCGACTCAGAGGCAGAGTTCGCAATTGGTGCCATAACCTTAGGGGTAGACGCTGTAGATTCCATACCGTTCTGATGTGGAATAGATATGCCATTTGAAATTTACGTATATATGCTCAAACACCCTGCATAAAAATTTAGCGGATTCCCCCAATTTCCTCAGTTTAGTAAGCATCATTCTCTGAAACTTTGCAATAACTTTTTATTCAAATAAATTCTTCATGAAATAGTGCTTTTTGTAGCGTAAAGCACTATTTACCCTTGTCTCTTGCCCTGGCTTTTGATGCTGTTCAATTCACCTACCTGTTTAAGCTTCACTAGATCTCTAGAAGGCACTATCAGCAAAGCCCCTGCCCAGTTGTGCTAGAGCACTTTCTCGGCAGCGGTGAACGGGACAAGAATCTTCAGCGATCGCGCTGCTGTGCTAATTTATTACTTGACTACAGCGGGATGTAGCGCAGCTTGGTAGCGCACTTCGTTCGGGACGAAGGGGCCGGAGGTTCGAATCCTCTCATCCCGATTCTTCTAAACCTACTGCTGAAGCGCCTTGTGGCTTACGCATCAACCTTTTGATGACTCTTGCATGTTGTCAACAAGGGGGAGAGGTTGGTCACTTTTGGGCGTCTTTGGACGTAAAATTGGTAGGAAATGAAAACTATGCAGACGCTCGTTGCAGTTCATCCCGCCCAAAGCAGCGAGTCAGATCAGGGCTTTGTCAAGGTCGAAAATGATGACGGTAGGCTAGAGACTGCGCTTTACCTTTGAGGGTAAGCGCTATACATTAGCGGTTGGGCTACCCGATTCCAAAATCAACCGACTTGTGGCTCACCAAAAAGCAACCCAGATTGAACTGAATATTACTTCTGACAACTTTGACACAACGTTGAAGAAGTACAAGCCTCCTAAGACGTCTAAAAAGAAAGCTGAGCAGGCCAATGTCTGGGGATTGTTTCAGAACGCATTATGTGAGTGTGAAATCGGGCCGAACCGGACGCTGCTCAAAGGTCAGAACATCAATGCCAAAGCGTTGCTTCAGCAGGAGTCTGAGAGTGTGACTCGCCATCTTAGCCACGATATGTAGATAAAGTCCTGTGCGTTTCTTGCGCAGGAGTCGTTCCAGATTCCGACCCGTATTTCTGACATCTTGCAGCAATCTCATCGAAATCTCATGCTGCGACAGGAACCCGGTTGACTTTTGCCTCCACGCCCAGTTTCGCTAAGAGCGGACGAATATGGGCCAAATCCTGTAGAAAGCAGGCCAGCACTGCTTGTGGAAACCATTGCTGCTGAGCTTGGTCAGCGGCTTGCCGCCAGTCGAGGGTGGACTGTTCATCGGCGAGAAACTGCCAAGGCGCCAGCAGATAACTAATGAAGGCGAGTCTCCACCAGCGATCCCTGCCGAGCCGTGTGCCTGGCCCAAAAGCATCCCAGCCAAATTGCTGCTTGAGGACTGTGAAACAAGCTTCAATCGCCTAACGACGTTTGCCCAACCGCACCCGATAGGCTCCGCTTAACGCCTCGGTGGCGACCACAAAATGCTGCCGCCGCTCCCCTGTCTCTTCATGCTTTCGCCAAAACCAGGCTAGCGTCACAGGCGTATCGAGGTCTTTGAGGGTGACTTGTTGGCCGCGCTGACGCCTGTCTTTGACCGCTTGCCCATCCACTAATCGGCGGTCACAGCAAAGACTCATCAGCACCTCAAACCCTAGCTTTTGTGCCCCCGCAATCAAAGCTGTCGTGCTGAAACCCGCATCGGCCCACACCCGAATTTTGAAGCGTTCGCGCCCAGAAACCGGGCTTTGAGCCCACAGCCTCAAAGCGAGTTGGGTCGGTGTCGCCGGGCCTTTGCCGCGATAGACCCGAAAGCTCCAGGGGAGCCGCAGCTGATTTCGGTTGGCGGCACTGGGGACACGGACGCGATGACGCCAAAAATAGCGCCAATAGGCATTGCAAACTGGAGCGCATGTAAGCACTCGGCATCAATTGCACGAGACGATAGACTAACGCTTGGGCATGGGGGGCAACCATCATTTGTACCGTTGGTTTGCCACGCCTGTTTTCTCAGAGAATCTGATATTTTGGAACCCCTCTCTCACTTGAGACTGCTGCAAGATCTGAGTAAGAGGCCTTTCTTCCATCACACTGCAAACCTGGAGAACGGGATGGAACCAAGAAGGCGATCGCTCCTCTCAGGCTACGTAGACTTAAATTCCATCTTAAGTCTCACCGTATCCAATATCGGCAACAGCGTCTCCACACTGAGACCATCGATCTGTTTTGTCTCAACCTGTTTTGTCTCAGCTAGGTTCTCCTTATGAACACGGGTAGCATTATGGGCAGCAGTCCGCGACTGCCCTTGAGCCTCAGCCACATTACTCAGTGCCAGCACAAAAGCTTCGCGATCGCCATCCTCTAGTGGTGAAGTATTGGCCGCGAGCTTGATGCATGAAGCGATCGCAACTAGCAAACCATCACAGCTCCACCAGATGACGCTCAATTTGCCAGAGCTGGTCTGCCGTCAGCCAATGTTCATCGACCTGACGTAAATCAACGATATGTCGATCTGGGTCAATGTCGCGCAGGGCATCATAGGCTTGCCAAGAACTCTCCAGCTTCTCCCAATAGACCAATGTGATGCCCGACCAGTAATTCAAGGGCTGCGGCATCGCCAGATCACCAATCACGCCCAAGCGTCCCACCCCAAAATCAGTGTGGAGGATTTCAGCCGCTTGACGCGCGATCGCCCACCAAGCCGCTTTTCGTTCGGCATCGTGACGTTCCTGTTCCAATCGCTGCCGCAGTCCTTGCAGCCAAGCTTGGGGCGGCAATAGCTGCACCAAGCTGGCCAGCCCAAACGTCATGAGTAGCATCGCCAACACATTCCGCGTTCCCGGCGTCGATTCAATCAGCGGCTTCCCCTCGATAAACTCAAATTTGGCTCGGAGTGCCCAACTGATGAATTCCTCAAAACTAATCGGCACAGCCTCTCGCTGAATGTTGGGGATAAACAGCAGCGAACCCCACTTAGGGCCAGCCTCTGATGGTGGCCGTTGCCAGTTTTCGACGGACTGCTCGACTACCCAAAGACCCGCTTCGAGGGGATTAGCATTCTCATCTTCCCAGAGCACCGCCGGACAAAACGCCAATCCCGGAATGCTGCTCGGGCGGTAAACGCCATCTGCCGCCAAAGGTTGCTGTTGGTAATGCCCATCAATGAGCCGATAAAATTCCACCTGTTCTGCTGTCGGATCAACCAGCCAATATTCCGGTACGCCAGCAGCTTGATAGGACTGATACTTTTGCCCGCGATCGCTCACCTCGTGCCCCGGCATCAACACCTCAATCACCAGTTCGGCGGGGCCACTGACAAAGTAGCTATAGAGTTGGTTCAAGCCAGCGCCCTTAAAGAACACCAAATCTGGCGTGAATCCATTATTTCCCAGACGCATCACAAAGTCGCGCCCCAGGGATTGTCCACCCACGGTCTCAGCCAGCCGAAACAAACCCATCGTTATATTCTGGCGAATTTGATGGTGGGGCCAGGTTGTTTCGGCACTCCCCGCCGATAAATCTTCTGGTGTAAACTCAACTCCTCTGGCCGGCAATTCCAGCACCGTGAGAATTTCATTCACTGATTCGCCGACTGGAGTATTCCACCCATATCCGGCTGCCAAGGCCGACAGCCAAGTTTCAATGGGAGCCAGAGCGATCGCGGCCTCAGCTCCCCAGCCCTGCAATATTTGCCTCAACAGCAACCGGCTCCCTGCCAAAGAATTGCCCGCAATCAGCTGACCGTCAATCAGCTCTAAGTAGCTTAGGTTAAAAAGTCCGAGGTATATTTCAGAGAATAAAGTTCGGATTTAGACTGACTGCGAGGGCAACGGATGGGAATGCGATTGCGAGTGTTCCTCACCCCTGAGGAAGACCGAACCCTGCGAGA
>JBCCNE010000095.1:0-11823 GCA_039026015.1 Cyanobacteria bacterium P01_C01_bin.70
ATTTCTGACTTCAGTACCCTCAGAGATGAGCATGGCTGGTTGAGCTATGCTCATTTTTCGGGTTGCCAAGGGCCAAATTCCGAGTATCCTGCGGGCAGGGTGCAGCCCTACGAAATGTGGAAAGGAGAATTCTGAAATCCGACGTTCCTGGAAATGGCCTTCACCCTCAAAGTCAGAATGCTCCAAAAATGGAAAACTCAAAATCCTCTGCCTATCCTGTACGGTTGCAGAGCCGTGTGTTTTAACTTGTCGACTCCAGCCACCTAAGCCCTCCTGGCAGGCTCCCCTAGCACACCCAGGCGTTACAAAATATCGCCCCCAGCATCCGTTTCCCAAAGTTCCAGGAGGGCATCAACTCGTTCTACCGATTCCAGATCTTCCTGTGCCGCATATAGGCGGCGTGCCCGATTGACTGCACCAACGGCTTGCTTTTCGAGACCATCTGCCCAATATGCCAAGCCTAGATTGTAGTGGGCGCCAGGATTATCAGGGAAGGCGTCAATCACGCGGAGATAGGCACGGATAGCCTGAAAGTAAACTCCCGCATTAAGATGTAACGCGCCGACCGCTGCCTGGGCCGGGATTAGCTCTGGATCGGCATCAGCTGCTCGTCGGTAATAGGTATAAGCCGCATCTTCATCGCCCAGTTCCATGGAGATTTCTCCCAAGAGAAAGTTAGCTTGAGCGTCGTTGCGGTCGATCCGAACGGCTGCTTGCAAACTGTCAAAGGCCTCTCGAGAGTTGCCTTGGGCTAACTGAGTTTCCGCCAGGCCAACATAAGCGGCGGCGCTGTTGCTGTTTGTCCGCACCGCCTGCCGAAAGGCCGATTCTGCCGCGCTGTAGTCTTCTCGAATCAGGTACAGTGTGCCCAAGGCTTCGTGGGCTTTAGCGTTATTGGGCGATCGCTGTGTCAAGGCTTCATAAGTGTCAAGTGCCGCATCGTAGTTTTCGATGGTGATATAAATATTGCCTAACCCCAGATAGGCGTCGGTTTCAGAAGGCCGAATGGTCTTGATTTCGTCATAGGTAGCGATCGCATTCTCATAATCTTCAAGCTGCACATAGGCAAATGCCAGCCCGTAGCGAAACGGCATATTGTCGGGGTCAAGGGCGATCGCCTCCTGATAGGGAGCAATTGCCGCAGCGTATTCCCCCTGCTGCACATAGAGATACCCGATGCCTGAAAATAGCCGAGCATTGCTGGGGTCAATGCGAGTAGCTTCGCGATACAGAGAGATGGCTGCATCGTAGTCTTGGGCCTCTACTCGGTCTTGGCCTTCAATCAGTAAATCATCCAGAGCTTCCTGCTCAGCGTCTGAGAGGCTGGACTGGCGATTTTGCGCCAGATAGAGTGACGTGGCCGTTGACGCTGGCATCGCAGTCAGCCGCTGGTCAGGCTGGATTTCGGAGGTCGCCGCTGCGGCGTTTCCAGCGACGGCACTGGCCAATGCTACTCCCGATAAGCAGTACGCAAACCATCGAAAAGCCACGGCTAACTAACCTCCCTCACATTCACATTCAACCCATAAATTGGACTTCTCAGCGGCACGTTTTGCGGTCAAACTACTAAAAGTCCATCGTTCATCTTATCTCAAAGACGCTAATGATTTGACGGTGGCCAAGTCGTACCAGCTCGCAATTTTTGCTCGGCGATTGCAGATTTGAGCCGGTTGAGCTGACAATACTTTTATTCCTTATATCGGTAGCTCTAGCGGAGTAAAGCGGTTTATTTAGGGCAAAGACCTGAGCCGCTTTACTTCTTTTATTCTTGGCTGTTGGTGGACTATCAGGGCAATCGCCTACAACGTGACTGCGCCCTGCCAAATCGTAGAAAAAGTCGCGATGCAGTTAGGGAAAATGGCCTTAAACCAGTCAGGTATCTCATAGGGAGCTGAGCCGTGAGTGCTGAGTAGCGGCAATGTTTGGCGTACTGGACGTTAGTATCAGCATCCCGCACATCCCGCAGAAAACCTCATCCACCGATGCCGTCGGTGCCGTGACACCTTAATTCAGGGATGTTTTAGAACTCTGCCTGATAGCTGCAAGCGGTCAAGCGGGATAAATCCGCAGGCGGCGGTTGGGTTCGTCGCCAAAGCTGGCAGACTTCAGACGATAGTGTTCAGCTAGCTCATGCTGCATTTTGCGAATACGGGCCGATCGCGGCAGCAGCTCTACCGGCTGTCCTTTGGGGATTACAATCTGCTCCACCGCCAGCCGCGCCTCCTCTAGCGCTTCTAGCTCGTCAGCGTCTTCGTTGGGGGAAAACAGGCTGAGATTGGGCATTTGGCGGACGCTGCTGTCGTCGATATCGAGCATGCGCTGGAGGGTACGCACAATCTGCGGCATGCTGTTGGACTTGACCGTGTGGATGGGCAGATCGCGTACTTGAGCAATATGCCACAGCTTGGAATGGTGTTTGACGTGCGATCGCAGAGCCAGCACGGCATCAGCACTGTCCAAGTCTTTGGTCAGCACTACCGGCAAACGCAATGTTGCAATTACCTGATCCAGATGATGCTTGCTGATGCCGTAAGAGTACACTCGAAAAATGTCTTCCCCATTGGGGCCGACGGTGGGTTCCTCGCTGAGGGGCAAGCGGCTCGTAGTCGCCGCCGTAACGATATCCGACTCGTCTAAAGAGCTATCGAGCATATCCTTAAAGGTCTGCTGCTCTGGCGACACCGGTAGCCGTTCGACTTTCGCCTGACTGCCTTTGGGCGGCAGCATGCGCCCCGAAGCGCGCCATCCTCCTCCTTTGAAGCTGGCAGTTGTGCCCAGCGCTCGCCCTTTGAGCGGCGTGGTTTTAATGTCTGGCGCTTTCGTTGTGACGACGATTTCGCCCGCTTCATTCAGCGTGCGGATTTGGATGGCAGGGGGTCGCCCCCGCAAAAGCGAATCCACCGTTTCCGCAACATTTTCATGAATCGCCCAGCGCTGGCGCTCCAGCATCTCGACGGCAATGTCAAAGGTGGGTGGCGCTTTGCGCTCCAGCACGCTTTTTTGGCTGCCGCGACGGCGGGCTTCATCATCCCCCAAGGTGACAGACTGAATGCCGCCTACCAAATCGGACAGAGTCGGATTCTTGATCAAGTTTTCGAGCTGGTTACCGTGGGCCGTGCCCACTAGCTGCACTCCTCGCTCAGCAATGGTGCGAGCTGCGGTCGCCTCTAGCTCGGTGCCAATTTCATCAATCACGATGACTTCGGGCATGTGATTTTCGACCGCTTCGATCATGACTTGATGCTGTAGCTCGGGCTTGGCCACCTGCATCCGCCGCGCTCGACCAATGGCCGGGTGGGGAATGTCGCCATCGCCGGCAATTTCGTTAGACGTGTCGATAATTACGACGCGGCGATCAAGGTCGTCGGCCAAAACTCGAGCAATTTCTCGCAGGGCCGTCGTTTTCCCCACTCCCGGTCGGCCCAGCATCAGAATCGATTGTCCTCGCTTCACCAGATCGCGAATCAGGCCAATAGTACCAAAAACGGCTCGACCAACCCGGCAAGTTAGGCCAATAATTTCGCCAGAGCGATTGCGGATGGCGCTGATGCGATGCAGGGTTTTTTCGATGCCGGCGCGGTTGTCGCCGCCAAAATAGCCGACGCGATCGACACAATATCTCAAGTCTTCTTTCGTGATGACCTGTCCCGATAAATACTCCGAACCTGAAAGAAATCGGGCTTCTGGTCGGCGTCCCAAATCCAAAACAACTTCGATAAGCTGGTCGGCTTGCTGGTGCTGTTTAATCTGCGCGGCAATGTCAGCAGGCAACATCGCTAACAGGACTTGCAGATCGTCGTACACGGCGGACTGGGTAGATTGTGTAGCCTTCTCTGAAGATGGCTCAAACTGGGCAGGATCAACGGACTGAGCGTTGTTTTGAAGGGCCATAGCCTAATTAAAATCTACTCGATTGACGATGGACACAAGGCGGCTCAGCGGGAGCTGCCATCGGGAAGCCGCGATCGCTGCCAATCGGCAAGGGCAATGGGCGAGCAGTATTGGGTTCGCCTTTAATCGGCGCCACTAAGCTTTGGGCGAGCTGTACGGCTGCTTGCAGTTGCAAGATCGAATGCTTTAGGAAATTGGGGTCATAAAACGACGGCCTTTCATCAACAGGAGCGGTAGACGCGAATAGAGGGGCAGTAGCCTCCTCAGCCAAAACGGAACTCAACAGACGACGGGCAAAACTGCCAAACGCCACCCCGCCAAATTGGGGCCTCGGTGGAGCTACAGTGGCAAGATCGATAGAGGGTATTGCTGGCCAAGCCCTACTAACCGTCTTTAACGGCGTTAACTTGGCCGCAGTATGATCATTCGTGCCGCCTGCCAGCTGCACGTATCCCGGCGGTCCCTCCTGCAATACTTTTTCGGCGTAGCGTAGGGTGACACGAGTCGTCCCATGGCCCATATCGCCACTCATCGGGCGACCATCCGTTTGCCAGATCAGGGGCACCTCTAGCGGCTGGACCAGGTCGTAGAGCCGCCACAGGTAATCCGTCACTGCTGCATGATTGGGGCAACTAATGGAAATCACCGATAGGCCATCGATATAAGGCCGCAGGGCTGTCCATAGCGTCCTGAACTGGTCGTAGCGTCCAACTTGAGTATGGATCTCGATCGCATCAACCTGTTCCAACAGAGATGCCGCAATGGATTCAATAGACGTTGGCCGCGTCACCTCAGCAATCTGCTGCACCGGGCAAATCGGCATGCAGCGGCCACAGCCGTAGCAGCGCTCCTCAATAACGCCGTTGAATTGTGGGGTAAAGGCGATCGCTGCGGCTGGACAAATCGCCTCACAAGGCCGTGAACAATCGGCCGGGCAGTGTTGAGGATCAAACTGCGCTTTGCGAAAATGCGGGTCCTCTCCGTCGCTAAGACTGACCATCAATAACGGCAGTTCTGGAGGCATTTGCTGAGCTAATTCAGCGCTCAATTCTGATCGCTGCGAGAGTCGAGAGACAATGCGAAACGACTCTTTCACCGCTTTAACTACAGCGGGATCAGCAGCGACATCAATACAATCAGCACCCGCAAGAGTAAAGGTCAGTGCCAAATTACGAATTGCGGGGAGGTGCTGATAGCTGGCTCCTCCAATGAGCTTGAACCAGCGACCTGCCTGCAAAGAAATTAGGGAACGATGGGTCTTTCTCACCCTTTTATGCTAATAGGTTCTGGGAAAATTTACGAGGCTTTAGAAAATATTTCGATTCTCTAGGTCGGTGATTTTGCCCATTATTGAAGACCGCCCAGTGGAAAGGAGCTTGTCGGGGCGATCACCCTCTGCCGAAATGGCCTGTCAAGTTTCTTAATCTGCGATCTTATTTGATGAGCCATTAGACATGGCAGATAAATTAATCTGTAATCCTGTTGTGCTGCAGAGACAAAAAGCCTAGCATCTGTACGATGAAATTAGATAGTTCACTAAATGCTTTGCCTTAGGGCTGCAGGCAATGGCTCGCAGTCGGTTATTGCTCCACAGTTGAGCCCTTGTAGCGCAGGTATTCAGCTAGGGCGGCAATCATGCCAGAGGCCAGAATCAGCAGCACGCTCAGGGCATTCATATCCGGCTTTACTCCATTGCGGATGCGGCTAAAGATCTCAATCGGTAGGGGATTGGCGCCACCACCGGCGGTGAAGCTAGAGATGAGCAAATCGTCCACGCTGAGTACAAACGCGAGCAGGCATCCCGCTACGATTGCTGGCATGAGCTGCGGCAATAGCACTTTAATCAGCGCTTGGGTCGGCGTTGCCCCTAAATCGAGAGCGGCTTCTTCGAGATTGGGATCGAGACTGCCGAGACGACTCGATACAACCACTGCAATATAGGCCAGACAAAACACCATATGAGCCGCCACAATCGTCCAAATGCTGAGGGGAATCGCCATCGACGCCAGGAAGATGAGCGTGGCCACCGCGATGGAAATATCAGGAATAATCAGCGGCAAGTAAGAGATGCCGCGATAGAGTCCTTTGCCGGGAAAATAATATTTACTGAGGCCGATGGCCATTAGTGTTCCCAGCACTGCAGAAAGTGCTACCGCCACGATGGCGACAAATAACGTATCCTGCAGCGCCCTAAAGATACGCTCATCTTGGAACAGACTGACATACCAGCGTAAGCTAAACCCCTGCCAGACGGAGGTGTAGCGTCGCGAGTCATTAAAGCTGTAAATCCCGAGCACCAAAATGGGGCCGTACATAAAGCCAAACAGGGCGATCGTGAGCCAGGCCTGCCAGGTTTTGGGGAGACTCAATTTCGACTTCAACAGCATCATCGATTCCCTCGTCTAGGCTTCTTTCACAGAGTCGCGATCGCCATATTTCAGCAGCAGGGCGATCGCCATACTTACTGCCATGATGAGCACCATGCTTAGAGCCGAACCCAGGCCCCAGTTGCGAGTAATGCCCAAAAACTGGTTATAAATTAGGCGAGAAACCGTCATGCTTGATGCGCCCCCCAGCAGAGTGGGCACGACAAAATCTCCCATGCTGGTGATAAACACCAGCAGGCAGCCAGCAGCAATACCTGGCAAAGTTTGAGGCACCGTTACTTTCCAGAAGGTTTGACGAGGCGTGGCACCCAAATCAGCGGACGCTTCCAGCAGGGAAATATCGAGCTTTTCCAGGGAGGCGTACAAAATCAGCACCATGTAGGGCAAGAAGTTGTACGTCAGCCCAATGAAAACGGCGGTAGAGGTGTAGAGCCAGCTTTGGGTGGGTAGCTGAACGCCAGGCATCAGCCCGCTCAGCCATTCGATAAAGCTGTTGAGCAAACCCGTGGGCCGTAAGATACTCGTCCAGGCATAGGCCCGCAGGAGCGACGAGGTCCACAGCGGCAAAATAAAGGCCACCACCAAAAAATTGCGCCAGTGTCGTGGGGCCATAATCGCCAGCCAGTAGGCTACGGGAAACCCCAGCAGTAAACAGGCTAGCGTTGACACCAGCGCATAGTAGAACGATCGCCAAATGACCTGGAGATAAACCGGATCAAATGACGCCGCCAGGGGATTGAATACTTGGAAGTAGTTGCCGAACCCATAGGAGCCGCCTACATCTTCAGGCCGCAGCCCCGGCACTAAACTGATTTCGAAAATCAGCAGCGTGGGCAGTCCCAAAAAGAGCAAGAGCCAGATGCCCGCTGGCCCCAATAGAGCCACCGGCCCAGTCAACTGTTGCAGACACCGGCTGAATCCAGTTCCTAATCCTTTGCCCCAGCGCTTGCTCAGAGAGACACCCATAACCGCAATTCCTACGCGCTAGTCGCGCGGGTCCAAAACTCATCGTAGATAGCTGAAGCATCCCCCACTGGCGCAATGCCTTCACATTTTGCTAAGAGTTCTGCCGATGGGAACAGCTTCTCGTTGTTCTTAAACTCGTCCGAGAGGTTATCGTAGGCAACTTTGTTGGGCGTCGCGTTGAATAGGGTTTCGGTATTGAGCTGGGCGATCGCCGGATCTAAGTTGAAGTTAATCCACTCGTAAGCCGCATCCACATTGGGCGCAGTTGTCGGAATCACTAGCGTATCTGTCCACACAGAGGAACCGCTGGCGGGGATGATGTAGTCCAGCGTGTCATCTTCGGCAATGCTGGAAAGCGCGTCCACCGAATACGCCATCACTACCGCTAGGTCACCACTCAAGAGACCATCCTCAAACCCAAAGGACATAAAAGACGCCAGGGCTGGTTTGATTTCAATCAGTTTTTCATACGCCTCTTCGATTTCAGCCGGGTCGGTGGAGTTGTAAGAATATCCCAGGGACTTCAGCACCATTCCCATGGTTTCGCGCACATCGTCGAGCAGGGTGATGCGCTTCGACAGAGAAGAACTGTTATCCCAGAGGTAATCCCAGTCTTCAGGGTTTTCGCTAATGGTGCTGGTGTTGTAAAGCAGTCCCGTAGTGCCCCAGGCAAACGGCACGCTGAAGCTGTTGCCCGAGTCATAAACGGGATCTTGCCATTTATCCAAAATATTCTCGATGCCCGTAACGCGATCTTTGTCGAGCTTGGTCAACATGCTCAGGCCAATCATTTCCTGCACCATGTAGTCTGACGGGTAGATGATGCTGTAAGCATCGCCGCCACCAGCCTGCATTTTGGCGAGCATGGTTTCGTTGGAGTCGTAGATGTCAATCACCACGTCGATGCCGGTTTTTTCCTTAAAGGCGCTGACCATCTCGTCGTTGGTATAGTCAGCCCAAGTGTAAACATTGAGCACACCACCACTGCCGCTGCTACCGCCGCCTTCAGAGGCTGCTGTAGCGGTTTCTGCTTCTGGCGCTGCTTGCTCAGCAATATTTTGACGACAGTTGGCGAGGGTGACGCCGGCGATTGCGGCGGCTGATCCTTGAATAAATCGGCGGCGGGTGGGGCCGAGTCGCTGCGATCGAGGTAAATAGAGCGAGCGCTTGCGAGGCATTGGCAGGATTCCTCCCTAAAAATCTAAGACTAATGAGCGGAATAGATACGAGGCTATTAAACACTGGCGAGCAGCTTTGTCTCACAGGTCACAGTTCATCACACGGCGGCGGCAGGATTTAAGCCGCCAAAGCCAGACAGTCAGCCGGCATCCAAGAAACGTAAACCAGCGTCTCGGAAGCCAAGGACTGGCCGGTTCTGGGCTGCATGACAGTCAAGCATTCTCCGGTCTGGAGCTGTACGACACAGTGCAAATGAGTGCCCAGGTACATGACATGTTTGACGTAGCCAGAATAGCAGTTTCCTTCGTTGAGCGGACGATTCTCGCTGAGATGAATTTTTTCGGGGCGAATACTGACGACTGCCGCCTTAAGATTTGGAGGCATATCCTGCGATCGCTCAACCAATACTGCCGTGCCCTCTGGCGTCTGCACCCGCAGCATCTGGCTATCGGTAAAGTTGACTTCGCCGCGTAGCAGGTTGGTATCGCCAATGAAATCTGCCACAAAAGGCGTTTTAGGATGATCGTAAATTTCGCTGGGGGTGCCGATTTGTTCGATGTCGCCGTCTTTCATCACGGCAATGCGATCGGAAAGGGAGAGCGCCTCTTCTTGATCATGGGTAACCATGACAAAGGTGATGCCGAGTTGCTGATGCAGGTTCGACAGCTCAACTTGCATTTGCTTTCTGAGTTTGAGGTCTAAGGCCCCCAAGGGCTCGTCGAGTAGCATCACAGCCGGCCGATTAACCAACGCCCGAGCGAGGGCCACCCGCTGCTGTTGCCCGCCCGATAGCTGGGCCGGATACCGATTAGCAAAAGATTCCATTTTAACTAGCCGCAGGGCATCAATGACCCGCTGCTGCACCTGCGATCGTCCCAGGCGCTTAATCCGTAAGCCAAAGGCGATATTGTCCTTCACCGTCATGTGGTTAAACAGGGCATAGCTTTGGAAAACGGTGTTCACTGAGCGACGGTGGGCCGGCACCCGGCGCATGCTCTGTCCTTGGATGAGGATATTGCCTTCGGTTGGCTGCTCAAACCCTGCAATCAGCCTGAGTGTGGTGGTTTTGCCGCAGCCTGACGGCCCCAAAATGCTAAAAAACTCACCTTCTCGAATCGCCAGGCTAATGTCTCGAACCGCCGCTTCCCCATTAAAATACTTGGCGATTTGCTGAAGCTCAACATCCGCCACCTGTCGGGTTGAGGCTCGGGAAATTGAGGGAGAAACTGTCTGTGACATGAAGGTAATCCCCTGAATTACAGCAGAATCGCCAAAGGGCGTTTTCAGTTTAGAAGATGATGTAGTCTAAAGTGCCCGGTGAATTCTTAGACAGCATCATGCCATACCGATGAATATTCACATCACCCAGCGACGTGTTTTCACTATTGAGAATCGTTGGATAAGAAAAAGTAAACTTTGTAACTAAATTTGATGCTTGCGAGTCGATTCGGGCCGCCACCCATGGCCAAGCGCCATTGCTCTTGAGTCAGTAATTAGCCGGAAACAAGAGTCTTACCGTCGAAACAAGCAATAGGCCGCTATTCTAGTTGAGATATCGTAATGGGCAGTAAGGCCCGCGCGGTGAGGAGCAGGCGATGACCTTAGAGTTTCCTTCTCGATTTCAGCTCCGCCTTGGCAAAGAGGGTGAGCGCACGGTTGGCAAACACTTTCAGGCTGTGGTGGCGATGGTGGCCGTGACCGGCATCCTGTTTGGCGCAGTGGGGACACGGTTGGCCCAACTCCAGCTTATTGAAGGTCCGCTCAACCGCCAGCGGGCAGAAACGAATCGGATTCGCTTAGTGCCCAAACGTCCGGCGCGGGGGGCGCTGCTCGATCGCAACGGCAAAATTCTGGCTAGCAGCCGGCTGTCCCACGCCATTTCCATCTGGCCAATTGCGCTGCCCCGTTCCGAATGGCCGACGGTCATTGCGCGCCTCTCCGATATTCTCAAAGTGCCCCCCGAAAGCATTCAGCAGCGGCTGGAGCAGGCCGGCTATGAGTCCATTGAGGCGATTACCATCGCTCGCGGCATCAGCCCGGCTCAGGCAACGGCGATCGCGGAATTTGGCCACGAACTGCCCGGTGTGCGCCTCGACGCAGAGGCAGTGCGCAACTATCCCAATGGCGATCTGGCGGCCCACGTACTGGGCTACACCGGTGAAATCACCCAAGAGGAACTCGACAGTTCCCAATATGCTGATTATCGCTTGGGCGACATTATTGGCCAGATGGGCGCTGAAGCCGCCTTTGAACCCATGTTGCAGGGCGAATGGGGTGGTCAACAAGTTGAAGTGGACAGTGCGGGACGAGTGCTGAGCGTTTTAGGCAACAAGGCGGCCGTGTCGGGCAACGATGTGCAACTCACCATCGACATCGAGCTGCAAAAGCTAGCTGAGCAGGCCTTAGGCAATACCAAAGGGGCGATCGTGGCGATGAATCCCTATTCCGGGGAAATCCTGGCAATGGCCAGCCGACCAACATTTGACCCCAACATTTTCACTACCAACATCACGGATGCGCAATGGGCACAACTACAAGGGGCTAACTATCCTTTCTTAAATCGGGCTCTACAGGGGTTTCCTCCAGCCAGTACGTTCAAAATTGTGACCACGGCGGCGGGCATTGAGTCGGGAGCCTTTTCGCCAGACGTTATTTTGCCTACCTATGGCGCAATTACCATTGGCGGCATTGCTTTCCATGATTGGAACAATGTGGGATTTGGGCCGCTTGGTTTTCGGGGAGCGATGGCTATGAGTAGCGATACTTTTTTCTATCAGGTAGGCCGCCGCATGGGGGGAGAAACGCTGATTCAGTGGACGCAGCGCTTTGGCTTTGGCAGTAAAACCGGTATTGAAATCGGCGCCGAAGAAAGTTCGGGCTTGGTCCCTGACAGCGCCTGGAAACAAGAAAACGTCGGTTATGAGTGGTACGTAGGCGACACGATTAACATGTCGATTGGTCAAGGATTTCTGCAAACGACGCCTCTGCAGGTGGCGGTTATGTTCGCGGTACCGGCTAACGGCGGCTATAAAGTTACCCCGCATTTGCTGAAAGACAGCCGCTCGCCCGATGATTGGCGCGAGTCGATGGGGCTGCAGCCGGTGACGGTAGAAATTTTGCAGGATGGTCTCCGTCAGGTGATTTCTGATGGCACAGCTCGGGCGCTCAATTTGCCTAATTTGCCTCCTTTGGCGGGTAAAACCGGTACGGCAGAAGCTCCTCCCTATGAAAACCATGCCTGGTTTGGTGCCTATGCGCCAGCGGCCAATCCCGAAGTTTTGGTCGTCGCTTTTGCTGAGCACTCCGGTGGCGGCGGCGGTTCAGTGGCAGCCCCAATGGTCAAGCAAGTTTTGGAAGGCTACTACAAAGACTGGAAGAATTAGGAGAATGCGGAGTTCAG
>JBCCNE010000096.1:0-11781 GCA_039026015.1 Cyanobacteria bacterium P01_C01_bin.70
AGCCTTAAACAGCCAGTTGGGTACGGAACTGGTGTATTGGGTCGTCCATCGCAGCCAAGCATATCGCCGTAGGGCCGAAGCCGGATTGACCAACACGAGATGACTCAAACGCTGTTGCAGCAGTTGAGTCACCTGTAGCGCCAGGCAGCCGCCAAAAGATTCGCCACAGAGATATATCGGGCGATCGCCACAAATCCCACTAATGGCTTCCACAACTGCCTGGGCCAGCTCTGGCCAGTCTTGGCGATTATTTTGTGGAATCATCAAGCATCGCACATCAAAATAGCGGGCCAGTGATTGAGCCTGGGACGCAAACAGCTTACCGGTGCCGTCTAGTCCCGGCAGCAGCACTATCAGCGGTTGGTCAAGCTGAGGAAACAGGGGCGCAAACAACACCGGAGCCCACTGCGATTTCATGCTTTATCCTCCAAGTTCCTGACATCACCGCTGCAGGAGGTGATTAACCGCCGTCCAACAGCTATCGGTCAATTGCTGGGCAAACTCAGTCCCGTGGCGTCCTTGATAGTGTTCGCGATCGCTAGCGGTCAGCCAAATCGGCTCGCCTACCCTTACCTCAACCCGCCGATAAAACACGAGTGGATGCCCGCCCCCCTGCTGAAACAAAGGCTCGCTCGGGTCGAACCAGCCCAATAAGCTCAAGGGAATTGGCGACTCTATGCCTTTGTCATCTGACACCAACGCGACCGGCAGCAGCGCTAAGGGCTCAATCGGCACCCTTAAAGCTAAATGGGCAAAGCCTCGATGAAAGGGATTGACCTGGCGCGGCGGCTGTATCTCCACCATTGGCCGGGCGCCCTCGGGAAAAATGCCCATCATCTCGCGACGGCGAAGTCGCTGATAACCTTGGCGAAAAAAACGATGCGGCGTATCCAGCGGAAATGCTCCGAACTGCCGCACAATGTCTCGCAGCAGCGGCACGTGCTCCATGTATTGATGGCAAACAAAAGCCACATCACGGTTTAGCCCGGCCATCAACACCGGCCCATCCAGCGGGCTACGGTGATTACTCACCACAATTGTCGGCACGTTGTGGGGAACCCTTTGCCGTCCAGAAACAGTTATCTTTGTCCCTAAGAGCTGAATCACCCCCCGAGATAAATCTAAAGGGCTAGGCGTTTCCCAAGGGGAGACGAGAGGAAGCGAGATGGCAGCCATAAAGAGCAAAGCGGATTGTTACATTACTTAATGTATCATTTTGTCGAGCCAACGCTGTGTATCGGGGGATGGATTCGCGGCTCAAGGCAAAGTTAATTTACCCACTCTACGAGCGTCGGGAACATCAAAATCTCCATGCCTATAAGCTGAACGAGGCTCCAGCTTTGGGTATATAGTGCAACATCGCGATCGCAGGCGAGATGGCGGCACTGGACGCATTGATAACCTCGCAGATTGAGGGCGCACTCTATCATTTGGCACAAAATCATTTGAATTTCTGCCCAATCCCGATCGCTTTGCATTGAAAAAAGCTGCTTAAGATTTCCTTTGTAAACTATCTCTTAAGTTGACTTAAAAAAAGTTGAATCTCTTAAAAAATGTCTACCTTAATATGAAGTGCTGGCTAGCAATTGAGGTCTCAAATCCTTGCGGAGGCGTCCCTGCATAAGAGATATCTGCTTGAAGAAAAAACGATAATTTTTTGATAGTTGACAAAAATCAATCTTCAAAGCTGCAATAGCGGCAACATCACGCTTGATGGGCACATGCATTAACGGATTTTTCTTATTGCGAACTGATTAAGGCTAAAACCCTGGGTTCTCGTCGCCGTTCTCAATAAGCTGAGCGCTCTTTAAAGTCTTTTAGCCCAGCTGCTGGAGATGAATTGTGGCGATTAGCATGGGCTTTTGACGACTTTTTTTCCTAGTAAGAACTCTGATGTATCATTAGGAGAACAATCACAATCACTCGCTTTTAAATTCCGTATTTATGGGTTCTGTCGGGCATTCAACTACTTCATTTGCCATCACTACTCCCCTCTATTACGTCAATGCCCTGCCTCACATTGGTAGCGCCTACACTACGATCGCCGCTGATGCTTTAGCCCGCTTTAATCGGCTGCTGGGCAAGCCAGTCTTGATGATTACGGGGACCGATGAGCATGGCCAAAAAATTCAGCGCGCCGCTGCCGAACGTGGCGTGGCTCCCCAGGCTCACTGCGATGAGATTGTGACCGGCTTTCAAGAGCTCTGGGAGCGACTCAACATTCGTTCTGATCGCTTTAGCCGCACGACGGCACCGCGCCACGCGGCGATCGTCAAAGCCTTCTATCAAAGAGTCTGGGAGCAGGGCGACATCTACGCAGGTCGTCAGCAGGGCTGGTATTGCGTGTCGTGTGAGGAATTCAAGGAAGAGCGCGATCTCCTCCCCGACAACATGTGCTCTATCCACACCAACAAACAGGTGGAATGGCGAGATGAAAACAATTACTTCTTTAAGCTTTCCAACTATCAAGAGAAATTAGAAAGCCTATATGCTGCGCAGCCTGACTTTATTCAGCCGGTGACTCGCCGCAACGAAGTCTTGAGCTTCGTTGAAAAAGGACTGCAGGATTTCTCCATCTCCCGGGTCAATCTTGACTGGGGATTTCCGGTGCCGACTGATCCCGACCATACCCTGTATGTCTGGTTTGATGCGCTATTGGGATATGTCACCGCGCTACTGGATCCCGACGATGAACCGACCCTCGAAAATGCGCTCAAACGGTGGTGGCCCATTAATATCCATCTCATCGGCAAGGATATCTTGCGATTTCACGCCGTTTACTGGCCAGCAATGCTGATGTCGGCGGGATTGCCTCTGCCCAACCGGGTATTTGGCCACGGCTTTTTGACCAAGAACGGGCAAAAAATGGGTAAAAGCCTGGGCAACATCTTGGATCCGTTTGCCCTGGTTGATCGGTATGGTGCCGACGCCGTACGATTTTATTTCTTAAAAGAAATTGAATTTGGTCGAGACGGTGACTTTAACGAAACTCGCTTTATCAACGTCCTCAACGCTGATTTAGCAAACGATTTGGGGAATCTACTGAATCGCACCCTCAAAATGACCGTCCGTTACTGTGAAGGTAAGGTGCCACAAGTCTTACCTGATGCTTTGGCCGCTGATCATCCTCTGAAGGATAAGAGCAGTCGGCTGGCAGAGCAGGTGCAGTCGACCTATGAGCGATTGGCTTTTAGCGAGGCTTGCGAAGCCGCCCTGGGACTCGTTAGAGCGAGCAATAAATATCTCGATGACACGGCTCCCTGGTCACTTTTTAAGCAGGGGCAGCAGGCTGAAACTGAGGAGGTTTTATACGCTGTTTTAGAATCCGTCCGGCTGGCTGGGTATCTGCTCTCGCCAATTGTGCCAGGGCTAGCCAATGCGATTTACGCTCAGTTGGGATTTGAAGGTGATTTTAACCACGCTGATATTGGTCAGCAGTGGACGTATGCGGAGCACAGTCAATGGGGCCTACTCCCCGGCGGACAGCCCCTCGGCAAAGCCAGTCCAATCTTTCAGCGGATTGAGGTAAAGGCTTAGAAAGTTTGGTTCGAAAGTGATTTGCTCTGACCTCAAAACCCACATTTACTCTTTAATTTATTAACCGGACACCACAATCAATGATGATAAACAACCACGACATGCTGAGTGACGACCCGATTTTCACACCCGAACAGGTGCTCGAAAATCGTGGCCGCGTTGCTATTTTTATCGACGGTTCTAACCTGTTTTACGCCGCCCTGCAGCTAGGAATTGAAATCGACTACACCAAATTGCTGTGTCGGCTAACGGCGGGTTCTCGTCTATTTCGGGCCTTTTTCTATACTGGGGTCGATCGCACCAACGAAAAGCAGCAGGGATTTTTGCTATGGATGCGACGTAACGGCTATCGAGTGATTGCTAAAGATTTGGTGCAGTTGCCCGACGGGTCAAAAAAGGCCAATCTCGATGTGGAAATTGCCGTCGATATGATTGCTTTAGTTGACTTCTACGACACGGCGGTGCTGGTCAGCGGCGATGGGGACTTAGCCTATGCAGTGGACGCGGCCAGCTATCGAGGTGCCCGCATCGAAGTCGTTAGCCTGCGCTCCATGACTAGCGACAGCTTGATTAACGTCTCTGATCGCTACATCGATCTAGAACAAATTAAGGGTGAAGTCAAAAAGCTTCCTCGCCAAGGAGCCTACACCTATCGTCCCCTATCAGTTGCGGAAGAAGAGGAAATCAATACTCAGCTCTCTTAATCACTGATCAGGATTACTGGCCAGCCTTACAATCACAAGTGAAGCTGATAGGCGGGTAGAACGTGATGCCCTCGGCAAAAATCGCTAAGCAGCGGATGATTGGAAGATTGACAGCGCTGGTTAAGCGGAACGGCATGGCTTTCAATTGGACATCAATTCTGGGAGTGCTGGGTCTTATGCTTCGACAACAGCCGAAGGTCAGTTGCCCTTGCCTAAAGAACACCTTAGTTGCGGCTGAAACATGAAACGTCCCGTCTGGTGGGTTTTAGGGGCGATCGCGGGATTTATTGCGATCGCGATTGGGGTGCGAGTCTTTACTCCCGGTGGCCCCTGGCTGACTGACGCCACTGAATCGACCGAAGATATTGATCCCGGCCTCGTTCTACGGGATGTCACCCTAGAGCAGCAAGATGAAGACGGCAATCTGTTGTGGAAAGTCAACGCGGATGAGGTGACCTATAGCGCCAATCAAGAGGTGGCCAATTTGGTGAATCCCGAAGGAGAGTTTTATCAAGACGGAGAGCTGATTTATCGCGCTCAGGCTGATCGGGGCACCATCCAAGAAAATGGGCAGATCATTCTGCTCGAAAACAACCTGGTGGCCACGGGCATTCGCAACGGCATGATCATCAACGGTCAAACGCTGGAGTGGCAGCCCAGCAATGATTTGATGGTGATTAGCAACGGCTTAACCGGCAGCCATCCACAGGTGCGAGCCAAGGCGAACACAGCGCGAATCTACGAACGCGAAAACCGGATGGAGCTGATCGGCAACGTGATTGCCACCACCGTCACGGAAGATCCCCAGGTTGACCCCTGGGTGAAATTTCAGGGCGAAACGCTGCAGTGGCGCTGGCAGGATGAGACGCTGGACAGCGATCGCCCCATTCGAGTAGAGCGCTTTGAAAATCAGCAGATTACTCAAGTGCTGACGGGGCAGCGCAGTTTGATCGAGTTAGCAGCTGAACGAGTCACTCTGGAAGAGGCAGTGCAGGCCCAGTTCCTCGATATGCCGATGAATCTGACCACCGATAAGGCCATTTGGGAATTGCCGGCGCAAACAATTCAAGCCGAACGGTCCGTCAGGGTTGTTAATCCCGAGGAGCAAATTACCGTAACGTCGCAGAGAGGACAGTTTGACCTGGAAGCAGAGACAGCCGTATTTAATCAAGATGTGCTGGCGATCGCGGCCCGAAATAATGGTCAGTTGACCTCTAATCGTCTGCAGTGGAATCTCAGCGATCAGACCGTTGTGGCAGAAGGCAGCGTGAACTATCAGCAGAGTGATCCCCAGTTCAAGATTCGGGGCGAAAGGGCTCGTGGCCGCATTGAAGAGCAAGTGGTGGTGGTGGATGGCGGTGACGTGGTTACAGAAATTCAGCCCAATTTTTGAGTCCAGAACGAGCGACTTTGCCGCCGCCGCTGAAAAAACGATTAGTCCCCACTTCTGAGCGTGTCGAAATCGTTGTTACAAAGCGAAGTTTTTGTTTTGCAAACAGAGTGCTGAGAAATGCCTAAAACTCGCTAGCGTGAGCATAGATTAACTATTTCCTCTGGCCGAAAACAGAGCGGTCATTCACTACTGCAACTGTCTGCTTATGACTCACATCTCCATTCTCGAAAACGCACCTGAACTGTCCGCTGGCGATTATGTGGTGGTTGGCGTTGCCACCTGCTTTCGTCGACAAGACGGCGAACTCGAAACCCTTAAAATCTTGGAGCCGGTGCCCTCGGCCTATCTGGAATCACTCTTGCAGGGCATCCCCACGTCCTATGAAATGATTATGGCGACGACCTTAGGCGAACTGCTTGACAGCAGCACCATCATTCGCCAAACCGGCATTGCGGATGTGCAGCTGTGCGAAAACTTTAGCGATCGCGCGATCGCGGCTGCGCGTACCTACCAGGGCCGCCCCAGCGCCCAAACCTTAGTCGCCATGGGTAATCGGCAGACAAACCTAAACTACTCGACTGAGAAAAAGCGCGTACTCAACTTTAAGAATGTGGTGAAAACCGCAGACAACGTACGTCAGCACGCCCATACCCACAAAAAGCTTTAGGCGCTACCTTCAAATACCGACAGCGATTCTGATAGGTCATTCTTAGCGCCGCCCGGGACTGAGGAGCGATGATTAATGGGGCCAATGACGAAATAGCGATTTCAGGCCCTTCGTTCAGGCTTGGCGGCGGCGCCGTAGACCTGCGCCAAAGATGCTCGGTGCATAGTTGACAGACCGCATGGCGGCGGCGATCGCCTCTACGCCGCCTGACTGGGCACAAGATAATGACTGGATGGCGCTTTTCAGCTTGGAGAGCGGCTCAAACTCTTGCCCAACATCAAGCCCAAGGCTCTCTAGGTTGCCTTTGGAAAAGCTCTCAACCAAGACAACGGTGAAGCTGAACCAAAGGCAAAAGAATCGCTATAATATGCCTCATAAAGTTACTTTTGTGTTTGATCAGCTATCTAGACTAATTATCTGAAAATTTTATTTCTATAGCGCTTTAGCTTATACAAACTTTGCTAGATAAGCATGCTTGCTGCTAACGACGTTTTTTCAGTCATAGTGTGGGTCGTATTTGATTACTCATGCTATTCTTAGCCTTTTTAGCCAATTATCCAAAAGTAGCGTTTTACGCTGACAGATTACTTAGAGTCTTTCCCTAATTGTTGTCTACACCTGCTCATTATTTAGCGTTGAGTTCTCGCCAAAAGGCGAAACTTCCTTAGTTTCAGAAATCATCTGATGATATTTCCCCGTTAATTAAATTTTTGTACCCATATGCTCTTATCTGTCGCTACGCAACGCTTGTCGGTCTTTGTTGATGGCAACAATATGTTTTATGCTCAACAAAAGAACGGCTGGTTTTTTGATCCTCGCCGAGTTCTCGAATATTTTACTTCTGAAGATGGTGGACTTAGCTTAGTTAACGCATTTTGGTACACCGGTCTCAAAGATCCCCAAGACCAACGCGGGTTTAGAGATGCCTTGATTAGCCTCGGTTATACGGTGCGCACTAAAATTCTCAAAGAGTACTACGACGACAACTCCGGGCGGTATTCGCAAAAGGCCAATCTTGATATTGAGATCGTGGTCGATATGTTTAATACGGTTGAGCAATACGATCGCGTAGTGTTGTTCAGCGGCGATGGTGACTTTGAGCGGGCGATCGAGCTGTTACGCTCCAAAAACACCCACATTACGGTGGTTTCAACTGAAGGCATGATCGCCCGCGAGCTGAGAAATGCGACTGATCGCTACATCGATCTCAACCGTATTCGCAAAGAGATTGAAAAGCGCGAAAATCATCACTAATTGACTGCGACAATTGCCGGTTCCTGATCGACTAATGGGTCCAGGAAAGCAGACACTAGCGGGTAAACGTTGATCACTTGCATAACTTGCAAGATAAATCGTGCGATCGCTCGCTTACAGTCGGAGAAGTTGCTCCCATGCTTGAGCCCAAGGCTGTCCAAATCAGGTGCTATTCTCAAAACGTATCGACGTGGAGTATCACCGGATTGAGAGTCTTAATAATGGAACGTTGGCGTCGACGGCTGTCGCTATTTGCCCTACTGCTTTGTGCAGCCTTTATGACGATAGCTTGTGCTAGCGGCGGTGGCTCAGGCGGAGACCTGATTCGGGTGGGGTCAAAGGATTTCACCGAACAGCTAATTTTGGGTGAAATGTATGCTCTGGTGCTCGAAGATGCCGGTTACCAAGTTGAGCGCAAACTGAACCTGGGGGGCACCCCCGTTGCCCAAGCGGCCCTAGAGAGCGGTGAAATCGACCTGTATCCTGAATACACAGGTACTGGGCTGCTTACCGTGCTCAAAGCTGAGGTAAATAGTGATCCCGCTGCGGTATACGAAACCGTCGCCACACAGTACAAAGACCAGTTCAACTTGGTTTGGTTACAGCCATCGCCGATGAACAACACCCAGGCACTCGCCATGACCCAGGAAAAATCCAGTGAACTGGGCATTACGACAATTTCTGACTTTGCGGCTCAAGCCGGCGATCTGGTGTTGATCGGGCCGCCCGAGTTTGAAGTGAGAGAAGATGGCTTATCCGGTCTGCAGTCTGCTTATGGCGACTTCCAGCTCAAAAGCTATAAAGCGGTTGATGCCGGGCTGCGCTACAAAGGGCTAACCGATGGCGAAGCGGATGTTGCCGTTGCCTTTGGCACCGATGGCGAGATTAGTGCCTTTGACCTTGTCGTTTTAGAGGATGATAAGCAGTTATTTCCCCCTTACCAGGTGGCTCCGGTCGTGCGACAAGAGCTTTTAGATGCCCAGCCCGATGTGCAAGCCGTTTTGAATGAGCTGTCGCCTCTGATTACCGACGAAGTCATGCAGTCTCTAAACTATCAGGTTACTGGGGAAGGCCAAGAGCCGGAAGCGGTCGCCGAAGCATTTTTGGTGGAATCTGGCTGGCTAGAGGGCAGCTCGGACGAATAAGTGGTGCCATAGCGCGATCGCCAAAGGTGTCATCTAAGACCCTGTCAGTCTACCGCTATGGCTGGCCGTTCTTGGCGTAAAACTCCAGCCTGCCATCAGCGACATACCCTGATTCAGTTCTGCGTTCAAGTGTTAAAGCAGTTACTCTTGATAATTGAATGCTTTACTCTTCAAAATTGAATAATTAAAGGGATCAATGCATCAGCCCTGATCCCCTAGTTTTTTACCCGCAGCATCATGATGGGCAATATTCTGTTTGAGCAAGTCACCTTAGAATTTCCGGGAATGTCGCGACCGGCGGTCAACCAGATTACCTGCGAGGTGAAGTCTGGAGAATTGGTGGTGATTTTAGGTCCGTCTGGCTGTGGTAAAACAACCCTGCTCAAGATGGTCAATCGACTTTATGAGCCCACCTCCGGTCGCATTAGCGTGGCGGGTCAAGACATTACCAGGCTGCCCCCTACCGTTTTACGTCGGCAAATTGGCTATGTCATTCAGCAGTCGGGCTTGTTTCCCCACATGACTGTGGCAGCGAATGTCGCTGTCGTGCCGAAGCTGTTGAAGTGGCCCCAGGAAAGGATTCAGACACGGGTCGAGGCGCTGCTTGAGCTGGTAAAGCTGCCCCCCGCAGAATATCGCGATCGCTATCCGGCTCAGTTATCCGGTGGTCAACAGCAGCGAGTGGGCATTGCTCGAGCGCTGGCGGGCGATCCAGCCTATCTATTGATGGATGAACCGTTTGGGGCAATTGACGCCATTACGCGCAGTAATTTGCAAGCAGAAATTTTGCGCTTTCAGCAGCAGCTCCAAAAGACCATCTTGTTTGTTTCCCATGATGTAGATGAGGCGCTGCGGCTAGGCGATCGCATCCTAGTCATGAACGCTGGACGAATTGTGCAGTTTGATACGCCTTTTAATTTGCTGACCCAGCCTGCCGATACGTTTATTCAAGCGTTATTGGGCACCGATGACATGGTGCGTCAGCTCGGGCTCCTGCCGGTCACCACGGCCATGACTAAAGTATCTGACCATTGGCCGGCTGGGGAGCATCCGATGATTCAAGCGGCTGATAATTTACGCGACGCCCTTTCCCTAATGCTCAAGACCGGCACCCCAGAATTAACGGTGGTGCAGGCAGGTGAACCGGTTGGTCGGCTAACCCTAGAGCATATTCGTTCCCGGGCAACGGAGGCCAATCGCTGATGGACTATCTACTCAACCACGGGGGGGAGGTCGGCACGCTGCTGTGGCAACATGTGCAGATGACGCTTGTGACTTTGGCAATTGCCGTTCTGGTGGCTGTGCCGCTGGCGCTCATCATTACTCGCTGGCGCTGGCTATCGGTGCCGGTGATGGGTATCCTGGGCGTGCTTTATACCATTCCCAGCCTGGCGCTGATGATTTTTCTGGTGCCCGTTTTCGGGCTGAACGCCCGGTCAGTGATTGTGGCAATTGTCATCTATACCCAGGTGATTCTAGTGCGCAATCTCACCGTGGGATTATCCAATATCGAGCCGACCATCTTGGAAGCGGCCCGCGGCATGGGCATGAATCCCTGGCAGCGCTGGTGGTGGGTGCAGGTGCCGCTAGTTCTACCGGTTTTTATTGCCGGGGTGAGGATTGCTGCCATTGTCGCTATTGCGATCGCCACTATCGGTGCCAAATTTAATGCTGGCGGACTCGGTAAGCTACTGTTCGACGGCATTCAAACCAACCGCATTGATAAAATTTGGGTGGGTTCGATCGCCGTTGCAGGGCTGGCCTTTGCCATCAACGGCCTGCTGCTCTGGGTTCAGCACCGCAGCCAACGTCTGCCGCAAACATAATTGCCATTGGCACGGGCAAATCTCAAGGATTAGACCAAGAAAGATTTTACCAACTCTGCGAATACCAGTAACCCCAAGACACCGATACGGTTATATCAATTTGGTAGAGAAATACTCAAATTCTTGAACAGCATCAAGCTCAAAATTCTTCGGGATTTTTCTCGAAAATTAGCGCTTAGTGAAGCATTGCTAGCCTCGATTGTCTAAGCAAAAGGGTCGAGGCTAGCAATGCAAAAATTCAAATAAGAAAGCAGGGAGCGATCGCTTCCCTTTGGCTGAGATCATCTAAAAATCAACGGGAATAAATTTTAATAATAAAGCTCTTCTTCCTTATGGGTTTTGATGGTGCAGTCAGAAATGGGAAACGCTTTACAAGTCAACACGAAACCAGACTGAATCTGACTTTTATCTAAAAAGGACTGATCGAGCTGATCAACGTTACCGGCGGTGATTTTACCAGCGCAGGTGGAACAAGCACCGGCACGGCAGGAGTAGGGTAAGTCAATACCCTGTTGTTCAGCCGCATCAAGAATATATTCGTCGTCCGAAACCTCAATAGTCGTACTTGACTCCTCGATTTCGTTGACTAAAGTTACTTTATAAAACGCCATGCTGCAATCCTTTCAGCAAATTCGAAAACCGTTGCATAAAAACCCGATGGCACAGATCACACGATTAGAGTAGGCAAGATTATTGAAGTTTGCCTTACTGTTGACTCCTCAGAAAAATCGGTGGAGTTGAGAAGAAAGATCTTTTTTGGTCAAATGGAATATGCAATTGAACCTCTTATTTCTTTCTGTTTCGGTGAAAATTTTGGGTGGAAACGTTCAAACTCTTTTGGACTCGTCACCTTCAGTAAAGAGCGCATTACTTTCAGACCGGTTGGCAGCATTTCGCTGCTGCAATTGATCAATGCTTATCAGAGGTGATTTTCTAGCTCCGTGAACGTCAGGAAAACCAGGGCATTCACACTGCAAACGCACAACTGATGTAAGACTGGGGGCCTTGTATGAATTTATCAATGAACATCTTGCAGCTTGCCATCAAACTTTAATTGATCTAGATTTTTCCTTTCAGCGCCGTTTGGCCTGGTAGAGGTACCCTACTCTGCCTGAGGACACAGGTCTCAGAACATTCAACACTTCTTTAGCTTTAGCCGCGCAATGTGCAGAATCGCCTGGCTGCCCTCAGCGTTAATCATAAATTCTTGCTGCCGGAGATTAAATTACGCTTTGTGCCTGCAAGCTAGGGGCTG
>JBCCNE010000097.1:0-11720 GCA_039026015.1 Cyanobacteria bacterium P01_C01_bin.70
CACGGGTAAGTAGTCGTTCGCACAAATGTTGAGGCTGGCAACGCGATCATCATGGTTGTCCCGTCCCAGCAGCATGATAGGGACGGCATCCAGGGAAGCGGACAGTCGTCGACAGGGGGCCAAATCAGCATCTTTATTTTCGGGCAGCGCCATAATTAGCAAGTCGGGGCGCACCTGTCGCACCTCCGACAGCTCGGAAATTTCAGCGGACTGACTGACTCGATAGCCCTGCGCCAGCAGAGTCTTTTCGAGGGAGTTGGAGAGGTCGGCTTCGATGCTGACTAAAAAGAGATGAGGTGGCATGGGGCGGGGCAGCTCAACAACTGGCGATACGACAAAGAGTTCATTAAAACGACTCGTTTCGTATCTTACCATTAATTTATAAACGGCTCGTATCGTTTCGCCAAAATTCTTCCTCTTTCAGTTGGCCAACAGCGGCAGGTAAGCAACTGTCGCGTTAGCACAGTCAGGACTCCTAAAACTCTTGCAAGGGCAGTTAAAGAGAAGATTATAGGCTGATTGTAAAATCATATTTAAGATGACTTTAGCTTAGGCAGGAAGCTTGCAAAAGTCGCCTCTGTTCTTGCGATAAAACGGTACATTCTTGCGATTTTGAGAACTTGTAGACGGACTTTTCATTTGTCGGCAAGCTAGCGATCGCAGTCCCAGAGCCCGTCTTCTAGCCTGGGGGCGGCAAGATGCCGAATCATAGCTTGAGTGGCCGCTTAATTCAGTTGCTATCGGCAACTTCCCGCACTGGCAGAATCCGGTCAGGTTTGGCAAACACGAAAAATTTAGCCTGGGCGGATTGAGATAGAACAAATGACAGGGCTTGATCTTCAAGGGTTTTGTCGGTAACCGTAAACCGTTGATATTGTCGATAATGTTCTGCCCAGGACTCAACAATAAAGCATTCGACAAACCGATTTGCCACTGCAGTATCCTGCCAGAGATCCCACCGCATGGCTCCATCACGTTCCCGAGCGTCCCGTAGCTGATAGATTGACTCGACGAACGCCCGCACCCTATCAGCATCGACATCATATTCCAGCATGACCAGTACCGGGCCATCCCCAGGTTCAGGGACAACGGCTAACTCCGTTTCGAAGGGAGCATGGGCAGGGCTGAGGTCAAGCTGCTCGATCGCGCCCAAACGGAGCCAGATCGCAGCGATTAGATTCAGGCCCATGCCTAAAGCAGGGGGCGGTCTATGGTTTTGACGGTGGCAAGAAAGTTAAAGGCCGTAAGCGCCATATCGTCGTCGATTCCCAGGGTCTAGTTTTGCGTGTTTTAGTGAGTGAAGCGAATGCCTCAGAGCGCTTGGGAGTACTTGTAATCTTCCAGGAAGCTCGGGAGCGGTTGTCTAAGAGAGTGTTTGAAAAGGTTTTTGGAGGTCAAATTTTACGCCAAGCGCCGCACCATGAGGCGAATCATGGCAAGGTGAATGAACGCCTCGGAGGTTGCCGGTAACTGCTCATAGTCTCGGACTAGTCGACGACAATGCATCAGCCAGCCCAGGGTGCGCTCGACCACCCAGCGCTTTTTAAGCACGGTGAAGCCTTTCGTTTGCTCAGGACGCAACACGACTTGGACAAACCATCGACAGTGATCCATGACCCATCGCATGAAGGGCTCACCGCTAAAACCGCCATCGACCCACAGAATCATCAAGCGCCGAACCACGGTCCCGAGCTGCTGCATCCGCCTTAGTAACAGTTTGGCTCCCGCCCGCTCGGGCTGGCTAGCGGCTACGACGAAAACGCTCAACAAGAGACCCAGAGTATCAACTGCGATGAACCGTTTGCGGCCCTTAATCTGTTTGCCCGCGTCATAGCCCACTGCCTTATGAACCCCAGCGGCACTCTTGACGCTTTGACTATCAATCACTGCTTCGGTAGGCCCCGGTTGGCGTCCTGCCTCGATGCGAGACCAGTGCCGCAGGTGGTCGTGAATCCGCTGCCAAGTGCCATCTCGACGCCAGTTGCGAAAGTAGGTGTACACCGTCTGCCAAGCTGGAAAGTCGCCAGGGAGAGCCCGCCAGCGCACCCCTTCCACCAACACATAGAGGATGGCATTGAGCACCGCAAACAAATCGACCGTGCGCGGTCGACCGCCCGGCTTAGCAGGCGGCAACAGGTCGCTGAGCAAATCAAATTGGTCACGGGTGAGATTACTGGGATACGCTTTACTCATCAGGCTTTCTCAGGGCTACGGGTTTGTTCATTCGCAGCCTACACTGAGAAAGCTTTTTTACGTCTTGCCTGAATTTTCAAACATCCTCTAAGCAAGAGGTCGTTTGGGTGGATCAAGGCTATTCCGGGGAGAACTTTGCGCAGGCTATTCGACCGATGTGTGGTGAGCACGGGCGCGGCGCAGTGATTGAACGGCAGTCGAAGACCTTCGAAGTATTGCTCAAGCGCTGGATTTTCCAGCGCACCTTTGGCTGGCTGAACCGCTATCGACCACTGAGCAAGAATTATGAGCCTTACACTGACCACAGTGAAGGGAGGATTTACGGGGCCTTAATTCGGCTAATGCTATGTCGTCTAGTTCCTTAAACTTTGGTTTATAAATCAGTTCTTAGAAGGGGAAATTGGCGTGTTTTTGCTTAACTCGAACTAGCCAACTAACCTTGCACAAAACGGCAAGGTGATTGGCCGGTTGGTTGCTTTCAAAGCCAATCTGGTCGCTTTACGGTGGGGACTATCGTTTAGAGATCAGTATTTATCATGAATTGCCCCACCGTTTGTATCAGCGATCGCCCTGCCGTTCAGACTCTCAAACCCATTGCCCTGCGCCCCGAGGCCTTCAGCCGGCCGGTCCACAATTCTCAAACAGAACTGCTCAAAATTGCCCGACACCTGGCTCAAACCACCCAACCCGGCGAATGGGAGCGACTGGGATTAGAGCAATATTTTGGAGCAGAGACGCGATCGCTACCGTTTCGTGAAAGTTTGCTGCCGCTGGTGTGGGCAGCACGACAGCAGTTGATTAGCCGTGCAGGAGGGCGCTATCGTCGCTGGACCCTGCAGGAAAGAGCCCAGCGCGAAGGGGCCTTGCTAGTGCAACTGCATCGAGTACTCGCAGTGGTCTGCCAAGCGGTGGATACCACGACAATTTTGGACACTCCTGTAGCCACGGCAGCGGTCTGTCAAATGACGTTGTCAGGAAGTTGGGGGGCGCAATCACCTGTGTGCTCAGAGCTGGTGGCGATCGCGGCCCATTGGGTTGACGTGACCATTGATTCACTGGACAGTCTTTAGAACTTTTTCTCTGAAACATCTAACATTGCTTGCACGTCTGGCATCGGTGCGCTAATCACTGTTGAGTTCTGAATCGTTCACCCACCAAAATGAACCACACCATCTACCGCCTCTCCTTTTTGCTGGGCACGGTCGCCGCTTTTAGGGGGCTACCCGCAGGCGCACAGTCGTCGCCGTTGGTGCCGCCTGACCCAGTGGAAGAAACCCAACCGAGTCTGCCTGAGCGGTTTGAGCCGCTGCCCGAGCCGCCTACGCCGCCTGACGAACCGGTCGAGTTAGACGACGAGCTGCTGCCCCCGCCTGCCCCCTCGGCAGTGCCCCCAATTGCCTTTTTTGTACGAGAGATTCAAGTCGAGGGCAATACCCTTTTTCAGCGTGAAATTGCAGATTTGGTTAGCCTTTTGGAGGGACGAGAGGTCACCTTTGAAGAGCTTTTGGCCCTCAGAACCGACATTACGCAGCTGTACATCGACAACGGGTACATTTCTTCCGGCGCGTTTGTGCCCACCAATCAGGTCTTAGATGACGGCATCGTCCAGGTGCAAGTTGTCGAGGGAGATATTGAGGCGCTGCAAATCAATGGCCTGGGGCACCTGCGCGACCGTTATGTGCGCGATCGCCTGACTCGAGCGATTGCGGCACCCTTGAATGTGCGCCGTTTGGAGGAAGCCCTACAGCTATTGCAAATTGATCCGCTGTTGCAAAGCGTTGATGCCGAACTCACGGCGGGCACGGGCCCTGGACAAAGCATCTTGATCCTAGATTTGGCGGAAGCCGATCCCTTTTTTGCTAGCTTGGGGGCCAATAACTACCGTTCGCCCAGCATCGGCTCCCTGCAGGGCACGGCCTCAGTGAATCATTTAAATGTGCTGGGATTCGGCGATCGCTTTAGCGCCAGCTATGACCTGACCGAAGGACTGGATACTTTCGACATCAACTACGCTGTGCCAGTCAATGGCCTAGACGGGACCGTCCAGATTAGCTATCAGCGCTCCGATAGTCAGATTGTCGATGCGCAGTTTCGCGATGCGGGCATTCGCAGTAATAGTGACACCTTGTCGCTCAGCTTTCGGCAACCGCTGACGCGATCGCTCACCAACGAATTTGCCCTCAGCCTGGGGTTTGACCTGCGCGAGAGCCGCAGCTTTATTCTGGACGACATTCCGTTTTCCTTTTCCGTTGGCCCTGAGGAAGGCGTGTCTAAGGTGCGGGCGGTGCGATTTGCCCAAGACTGGGTCAATCGAGACGTGAATACGGTATTAGCAGCGCGATCGCAGTTTAGCCTGGGTCTCGATATTTTCGACGCGACGGTCAACGACACCGGCACCGATGGTCAATTCTTTTCCTGGTTGGGTCAATTTCAGTGGGTTGAGCAGTTTTCACCAGATACTTTGTTGGTCACGCGCGTTAACGCCCAGCTCACCCCCGATTCCCTGCTGCCGCTAGAGCGCTTTAGCGTGGGTGGGGTAGATACTGTGCGGGGGTACGCCCAGAACCAGATTGTGACCGACAACGCCATCACCGCGTCTACTGAGTTGCGCTTGCCACTGGCGGCAGATTTACAGCTCACCCCCTTTATTGATGTCGGCGGCGGCTGGAATAACCGCCCTCCCAACCCCGATCCGTCATTTTTGGCGGGTCTAGGGTTAGGTCTGCGCTGGCAGCCACTTGACACCGTTAGCCTGCGTCTGGATTACGGCATTCCGCTAATCTCGCCAGGAGCAGAAGGCAACTCTCTGCAAGAAAATGGCTTCTACTTCTCCCTCAATATACGACCCTTTTAATACGGCTTCAGTTTTGAAACGCCTCCGAGATGGGGGTGACGATCAGCGACATTGGCAGAGAAGCGATCGCGCGATATCTGGGCAGGTCTGGTGCTGGAGCAGACGTAGGTTTTTGCTGATTTTGCAGTTGAGATGAGCCAAGGTTAGGGCCTAAAAGTGGACAGCGCCGGAACCGACAGACGGAACCGATGCATAAGACGTGGACTGTTGGCAGGCATCGCGCTACGACCGTGCAAGACGCGCTGATTATCCATGATGACAACCTCGCCAGCCTGCATCGCAAAACGCACTGACTGCTTGGACAGTTCTAAGTAGCGCTCCAATTCATCGAGCGCTTCCCGCAGATTGTTCGACAACGTACACTGCTCCCCCAGCGCAGATTTAATCTGTTGCCGATAATAGCGAATCCGCCAATCGTCGCCTTCACCCTGGAGAATCGGGTACTGCTTCTTGGCGGCAAAGGGAAATAGAGGTTGACGCAGGAGGCTGACCAAGTCTTCAGGCAGTTCGTGAACCAGATCTGACGCCGATAACATCACGCTCTCGCCGCCGCCCTGGGGGTCTGGTCGTTCCATCGCAAACGCCACCAGGTTGGGCGGGACAGCCTTGTTGCTGCAGTCTGTATGCAGAGGCAGGGCATCCGAAGTGCGGCTGTAGCGGGTCACATTGCCGTTGCGAGCTGACTGTTTTGCATCAACCCGAATTTTTGTCTTTGAAATGCGCGGCAGTTCACTGCTTGTCATCGCGTTATGCTGGCTCATGCCCGTCAAAACATTTAGGAGCCCATCGAGGTCAATCGGATTCTGTTCTGTCACCAAGACCAGCCAGTGCGGCGATGCCTGCAGCAGGGTAATCAGCTCAGCAGCGATTTCGCGGGTCGCGGCGATCGAGAGTTGTCCGTTTGACGCAACAAATTGGGCCAGGTTTAATCGGGTCATTGGCTTGGTGGCGCATTGGTTAAGCATACTGACGTCAAAAACCCAGGAGAGTCGCAATTATTTTGTCCGATGTGGCGGCGATGTGGCGTGACCACCGTCGCCAGGGGAACGCTGATGGGGTCTATGGCGACGTTCTCGCGATCGCTCGTCGTTCAATCATGGCGGCAAAAGCCTTCGAGACTCTTTCCAGATAGGGCCGTGTGTAAGGGAAGTTCTCTGCGTGGTCAAAGTTATGGCGCATAGCGGCATTGGCCTCAAACACGATTACGTTACCCTCTGAGTCGAGGGTGAAGTCAATGCCGAAGAAATCCAGATCGATGGTGTCACGGATGGCGTAAAGCGCACCGATCGCCTTTTGACCTAAATAAGCGGCAGGATCCTGCAAGAAGCGGTGCTCGTCCGCCTGAGTTGAGGGCGTAGACGACATGATGCGATAGCGATCGCCAGAATGGATCTGCCAGCTATCGCTGGCCAGGCCGGCGACGGGAAATAGTTCGCCGTCAATGAAGAATATGCGGGACTTGTGATAGTAACCGTCCGGCCAACGGCAATCGATAAAAGCGATGACATAAGCCTCGGTGCCTGGTGGCTGGGCCGATATCCATTCGGCCAGGGCCGGACGGCTGTCAACCTTTTCCACCGTCTTGCCGGTCTGCGTACCGCGATGGCGCACGATTACCGGGTAGCGGAGTCCGGTCGCGTCCACCTGAGCGGCGATCGCCGGTGCCGGCTCTGCCAGGCGGAACAGTTTGGTCGGCGGCAGGATGACGTGAGGGAGGACGCCCAGGCGGCGAGCGTTTTCGGCGCGGGTAGTGCGGCGCACCTTATGAGGTGGATTGATAACTGGTAGGTCTGGAAAGTTAGCCAGGAAGGCCTCTACGTTGTCCAGCCCCACCGGATCCAGGTCAGGGCAGCTGACGCCGTTCATGACAAGGTCAACGTTCGGCAGTGCATCCGGCCTAACTGGGTTGTTGCCGAACAAGGTCGCGATGTAAATGTTGAAGCGGTCCCGGTCAAGTAGATTTTTAGTGGAAAAGTGGCCACCCTTCAGCCAGCAGTACCGCAAACCCGTTTCTCGGTTGGTTTTGATGCCGAAGTAGCTTTTTTCCACCGAGCGCAGACGCAGGATGTGGGGTCGGTCTGGATGGGGATGACTGGGGCCTGCGATCGCGTCGAGCTGCACCATCGCCGCGATGCAGCGCCGCGCCTTTTCGACCTCACCCGCGCGGTGGTACAGCGCTGCCAGTATTTTGAGCGCTTCGGCCCCCAAAGGCCCGGTTTGCGAAGCTTGGATGAGCACGCGACGCGCTGCCGAGAAGCGACTCAGCTGAAACAGAAGGCTGCCGAGCCGTTCTAGATGCTGCCAGTCTGGCGTCGCCTGCTCGGCAGCGATCTGGGCGTGTCGTTTGGCAGCTTCCAACTCTCGTTGTTCGACGCAGGCGATTGCCAGCTGCAACTGGGCATCGGCGATCGTCGGCGAGCTGCCCTGTTTGTGGGCTTCGTCGTTCAAGTTGAACTTAGTCGATTCAGGGCTCACGATTTTAGCCTGCCTGTCAGTCAGCAATGTGTGCGGAGTCCTTTAATAAAAAATACCCAGCTGATAGGCTAAGAACCTTTTAATTTGCATGGTGTTCCCTTGCCGGTAAAGAGATGCAGACACCAAAACATGCAAAGTAGGTGAGCTTTAGCTTATCAACATATCAACGCGGACATGCTTCTTCGAAAATCTTGAAGGAGGTTTCATACCATTTCTCCGGAATAGCCCTACAGATCGGAATGGAGAGCTTTGGGAGCAAGGGGGCCGGGGAACAGGATGTGTAGCCAGAGTTTGGAGAATCTATATCACACGAAGATTCAGATCCATGGAAAGGACGTCGCTACTTCAGGCTGCCTGATGCGGGGCGGCCCAAAAATCAATCTGTATAACGCTGGAGGATAACTGGCGGAAGCCTCCGGCAAATCGGGCTTGACCAGTCATCTACGCCTTCACGCTCTTATCCTGCTGGCCATTAGCTTAGCCGCACAACGGGCTTATTCTCCACTAGCGTGTTCCCCGTGAGGATGTCGTCAACGGTAATGCGGAGGGTGCGATCGCCGTCCACCTCAAACTGCACGCGGATGCGATCGCTGCCGGGAGCGCCGAGGGGTTCAAGCTTAGCGATAGTTCGACCGGCACCAGTATCGTTCAAGAGCTGAATTTGCTGAGCATCCTGTTGGGATTGGCGCGTGACCAGGCGATCGCCTTCAAAGAAGACTTCGGTGGTGACTAAGGCGTCTTCATTTCCCAGCTCGCCGATAATCAGTTCAATGCTGGGCTGGTTTTCGATGGAGGCTCCCAACACGAGTTCGACGGGAGTCGGGGAAGGATAGGGCTGTCCTGAGCGAACGATGGGGTGCCAGCCGTGGCGACGATGGCGGTGATCCCAATAGCGGATACCGTAGCTGTGATAAAGAAAGTCGGTGAGTTCGACACCCTGCTGTACCTGCAGCGCCCCTTCGGCAACGGCGGTAAAGGGGCGATCGCCGCGAATTTGTTCTTTGGCAAAATAGTTTAATAGCCACGCCTGCACGGCAGGGATTTGTGCAGTCCCCCCCACGAGCAGCACTGAGCCGATGTCTTCTACGCCGAGCCCCTGACGGCGTCCCTGCTGTAGAGTGCGCTCTAAACAGCTATCCAGCCGGTCAAAAAATTGATGCTGGCGCAAAATCTCCTCAAAGGTCGGGCGATCAAGCTCCAAAGTCAGGCTTTCCAGCGTTTCATCATCGAAGAAGCTTTCGGTGGCAGCTTCTTTGTCAGAAAGCTGGATTTTGAGCCGCTCGACCAGGCGTTGAGTCAGCGGCGTCAGGGCGATGCCTTGCTGCTCATGGAAGTAGTCGGCCAACCAGTTGTCGATATCGGCACCGCCCAGATTTTCTCCAGCTTTGGCCAGCACTTTAGCCCGCTGAGGCTTTTGTCCAGCAGATGCCGCCAGAGATCTGTGGTTCCACTGTAGAACATAGCCCAAGGGCTTACTGTCGGCTGTCAGCGCCAGTTCCACCAGGGAAAAATCTAGAGTGCCGCCGCCAAAATCTATCACGAGTACGGTTTCTTCCTGCTGAATGCCATAGCCCAGCGCGGCCGCTGTCGGTTCGTCCAGCATCCGTACCTGCCGTAAATTCAAGGCTTCGCAAGTTTGGTCAAGCCAGTTGCGGTACACCTCAAAGCTGTCTACCGGCACCGTAAAGACGACAGCGTCGAGATCGCCTGATTGCTTTTGAGTAGCGGCAATAACGCTGCTGAGAAACCAACTGCCAATTTTTTCAAAAGAAAGGGTGTGACCGTCTAGCTCCGGCAAAAATCCCTGAATCGAAGTGCCAATGCCCCGCTTAAAGTTGCGGAAAAAGCGATTGTCGCCGCTTACATCTAAGCCACGATCGCGCACGTGCTGGCCAATTTGTACCGCTCCACTGGCGGCATCTGTTATGTGCACCAGCGACGGTATCAGCGGCGGATTTTGGCCTAACTGCTGCGTCAATCCTGGCAGGGAAACAATTTCCGCTACTTGGGTAGCGCTGTTCCAGCGGGTAACGACAGTGTTGCTGGTGCCAAAGTCAATTGCAAAGGTCATGTTCAGAAGAGCAAGGGTTCAAAAGTCGGTTGACAAAGTCTGGCCAAGGGAAGTGGATAAGTGATTGGGTATAGGAGGGGCGAGGCATTGGCAATGGCTGATCGGCTTCAAGATCGGCGTGATTCACAAAATGCCTCGCCCGGACGAAGAGATGGCTGGCTGGATAGTTGCACCTCTGGATAATCAAGCAAAACAAAAGGCTCAGCTTATTGCGAACCTTTCCTATTAAAAAGATACTTTTATTAATACATTCTGATGGTCAGAAATCAAGTCTTTTCTTGGGGAGAGGGCAAAATGCGATCGCAAAAAAACAGCGTTCCCGCCGCTACACAAATGGGAATCGCTAGCAAGTTCATCAGGGGAACGCTCACCAGAAAAAAGCACGCTAAGGCAAAGCCACCGCTAGCTGGCAGCCCCCGAAAGACGATGCCCAGCTTTTGGCGAAACTTGAGGCGACGGCGTTCAAGAGGCGCATCAAACATATCCAGGCAGACCAGTAGCGAAGCCAGCGCTACGCCGCCAGCAGTAGCGACCAGCGTGCCCACCGCTGGCACAAAATTGCATAGCAGCAGCGGCAGGCCGATGCTGGCCAGCAGCAGTAGCTTTTTGAGTTCAAACAGCACTGCTCGCCAGATATCGACCAGAATTGCCCCTGCCCCCATTGCCTCGGGCGATTCCAGCTTGCCCGCTCGCAAAGTTTCAATTTTTTCCGAGAGCTGGCCATAAAACGGCGACCCCAGAATGCTGCCAAACTGCAACAGCACCAGCCCCAACACCACAAAAAGCACCAAGATCAAGAGGCCTTTAATCACCGGCGCTAGAACTTGCACGGCAGTATCGAGCCAGGCAGGTTCGAGCCAGTTAGTCAGTTGCAATGTCCAGCCATTGACAAGCTGCACACCCCACCAAGCCCCCACGGTATACAGTGCCAGCCCCAGCACAATGTTGATGCCCAGCGGCATGAGTATGTAAGGCAGCAGCGATCGCTGCTTAAGCACCAGGCGCAGCGTGCGCAAGGGATAGCTGAAGCCAATGAAAATGCCGGGTAGACCACCGCCTCGGGGCTGTAGTCGCTTGCCAGCGTCAAGTTTCTCCATCGCAAGCCGATTGCAGACAACTACAGAGTGTTCCATCTAAAAAACATCCGGGCTTTGGCTATTGCCTGGACGTTTTCCTTGCAGGCTTACTCACCTCTTCTCAGTTTTGGACGAGTAATTAGCTGCAACACTCTAATATCCATCTTGCCTTGAGATGGGGCAACCGAGAGCCGCCAGCATCCGGATTTTGGTCGTGGTTGCCGAAGAGTGAAGTGTCCTTGTTTACTCCCAAACGCCGATGAAGACACTGATCATCAGTTCCCTGACAATCGCGCTATTTGGCACTTTGAGTGCGATGTGGCAAAGTGCGATCGCGACCGACACTCAACTTCAGTTTGAAGATAGCGAACCGGTCAGCCGCCGTTACCAGTATCGTGGCACTGGGCGGCGCGAAATCTTGTCTTAGATGCCCAAAACGCCGAGCTAGCGATCGCCCCCAGCGCTAGCTCTGCTGTAGCAATTCACTGTTGAGTTAGGGTCACTTAGACCGCGACCAGCCTCTTGCAACAACCGATAGTGTCAAGGGCGACCGTCATTTAGATTGCTAATGCTTTGATAGCCAGGGTTTCAGCCCCTAAGTAATGACATTAGGGCAGGCATGATAATGCTTATCCCATAAGGTTTTGGCATTAGATGACACGCCCTCAACAGGTAATGATGCACTGTAGTGATGAATAAAGTTCCACAGCAGACCGATATGGTTGCGGAGACTGTGTGAGAACCTAGGCTCTGCCTGACAAACCTCGCTAGGCGCTGGCGCAACGCCCAGTTGCAGGGCGCAATATAGCTAATTTTGCCACTATAGCAATCCGTATAAAGGTCAGGTCGGTCAAAGTGGAGGAAACGTTGGGAGTCCTGCCGATGCCCGCCGCCTACAGTCTCGACCTACGCCAGAAAGCGATCGCCGCCCTCGAAGCAGGGCACCCCCCAGCCGCTGTCAGTCGGTTGATGGGCATTGGCACCACGACGCTGACCTAGTGGCATAACCGGTATCGCGCGAGCGGCGAGGTGGCCGCTAAGCAGGGCTACC
>JBCCNE010000098.1:0-11626 GCA_039026015.1 Cyanobacteria bacterium P01_C01_bin.70
CTGGCTCGCAATCACGATAACGGTGTACAACAGGAGGCATCCATGCCTGTCTGTGCCCACCATGAGTTCTCCATCACGGCGAAACCATCATCGCTCTGTCGCTTCAGCGAATAGTCAATTGGCTGCCAGCGCTGCACCTTCAACCAGCAATCGCCTTGCACCGCATCAGGCACCAACGCTGTCGATCACCTCGAAAGTACCCACTCTGGGGCGGCGCTTGTTGGCATGGAGTTTAGAAATTGCGGTACTGGCAGGAAGCGCTGTCGGGCCATTTTATATGGGCCATGTGGTTAACCAGCAGGCAGCTACCCGTCCGGCTGATTTGACTCCCGTTTTACAGGTCGTGCAGCAACAGGGAGCCAGGGCATTAGGAATTCCTCAGCGATCGCTGCCCACGCGGGTAACACCGCTAACCAACCTACTGTGGACGGCAACTTTGGGACTGCCGCTCCTGCTGACGGTCGGCCATCTCTACGTCTTAGGGCGCTTGGGGTACAGTGCCCCTAAACGCTGGCTAGGGCTACAGGTTTTGGCTCTCAACGGTCAAATGCCTGGAGTCGGGCGAGCATTGATTCGAGAGGTCGTGGGTAAATGGGGCAGTCCTCTAGCCCTAGCTTACGGGGTTTGGCAGATCAGCGGAGCGTTTCCTCTAGTCGGCGTCTTGATTGGCCTAGGCGGGCTGGCTCTGATCGGTGAAAGCCTAACAGGACTGGGGAGTCGTTCACGCCGCGCTTGGCATGACTGGCTGGCTGGGACCTGTGTCGTTGACCAAAACACCGGGGCGATGATTCATCTCGCTAGCCTGTGGAATGCTCAGGCTGAGCTACCAGAGGGCTTAGGACGATTTTCTGACTGGGTGCAGACGGCGGGGCCGACGTCCGTGATCATCAATCCTGACAGTGCACGATGGAAGGTTACTGACCTGACTTTGCCCAAGATTGGGGTGGGGCTGGGTTTGTTGATCACTCTGGGCGGTTTAACTGGAGTGGGCAGTTATTTCCTGCTGGGGCGCCCAGCCGTCTCGACCATGCCCAGCGCTGATGAAAGTCTATATAGTGATTTGGTCTCGACCCTAACAAATCCCGAACTCGACCCCGCCGCGCGGCGGGCCGCAGTATTAGCGCTGGGCAATGTGTCCGACGATCGCGTGACGCCTTTACTGGTTGATCTAATTGCCCAAACCAATGATTCTCTCTGGCTCGACGCCCTGCAGCAGGCATTGATTGCGCGAGGCCCAGAGGCGTTTCCGGCCCTGCGACGGCTTAATCGAGGGTTGGCGGCTGACTTGGCAATGCAGGGGCCAGTGCAGCGACAAACCACGATTATTCGGCTAGAAACGGTCAATCGCATTGTCACTAAACTGCTGCTGCTGGAGACGGGCGATCGCGCGACGCGCCTCGACCTCAGCCGCATGAATTTAGGATTAACGGCTGGCGGCAACAGCGACTTTCGCCTAGTGCTCAAAAACCAGGACTTATCCAACATTAGCTGGCAAGGATCGATACTGGCGCAGGGGCAATTTCAAGGTGCGCGCTTTTACAGTCTGGGGCCAGATACCCATCCCGATACCTATGACGATCGCACCACTGATTTGAGCGGCGCAGACTTGAGCTATGCCAATCTGATCGGCGCTGATTTGACCCTGGCCCGACTGGTTAATAGTGGCTTAGTGCACACCAATCTCACCCGCACCAACCTGACGCTGGCCGATCTCAGCGGCGCTAATTTGGCAGATGCCAGCCTGGTTCAAGCAGTCTTAGATCAGGCAAATCTGACAGAGTCGCGTTTATCTAAGGCCAACCTGACCGAAGCGCAATTGTTAAGGGCCAATCTAACGGGTGCTCGTTTAGCTGAAGTCAATGCTGCGGGAGCCCGATTCCTCGGTGCTAATTTGCAGGGCGCTGTGGCGATCGCCGCTCAGTTCCACAGTGCTGACTTTAGCCAAGCCACGATGACTAACGCCGATTTTAGGGGGGCGGCTCTTCAAAGCGCTAACCTGCGCGACACCGACCTCACCGGAGTCAGTTTGCGCGATGCTGATTTACGCGGGGCTGAGCTATACGGGGCAATCATTAACGGCACTGACTTTGCCGGGGCCATCTTGGCAGAGCCAACGGGAAGCTCCGAAGGCGACTTTGTCGAAGCGGTTCCTGAGCTCACGTCGGGAAATCAATATAGTGGAGTAGACTTTAGCCGTGGCCGCAACCTGTCGACTGAACAATTAAGCTTTATTTGTGCGCAGGGAGGCGACCATAGCGCTTGTGGCAATACCGCTCCGGAGCCCTAACAATGCAGCGAACTCGCTTGTCAACACTGGTAGAGTCAGCCTCCAATCAGTTTGGCCGCTGGGTGTTTAACCCCTGGCGCCGCCTTTCGCTAGTCATTATTAGCCTGCTATTTGGCAATTTTTTCGGCATTGCCATTTCTTCGATCGCCGGCCAAGCGGCTAGACTTGACGTCGTCATTTCCGCCATTCTGTTGGGGCTGGTAGAACTGATTAGTTGGCGAGTTTATCGTCGCATTCCCGCCAATGCCCCCCGCCCAAACAGCTTGTTTCTTGAGGTCATCAATGCCTTCAAAATTGGCCTGATTTATAGTCTCTTTGTTGAGGCATTTAAGTTGGGTAGTTAGGATGCACTATCGCCCTTCCTGGCCTGATAAGTATGCCAACTCACCGAAGAGTTGAAGGTCTTCAGATCAATTTTTGGCCCCTGACCAGCTTCAGAACGCCATATCTGGGTGTAAACCCTTTTGAAACGGTCATCATCCATCTCGTCGTGCCCAAAGCAATAGCATTGAACTTTCGCTGGGCACTTCGTAGATAGCATCGACTTGACTAGAAATGATTGCCCACATCGCCCATATCTTAGGAATCCCGCTAGCTTTCTAGTACTTGGACAAAGATTTTCATGAAGAGATTACCTACTGATAGGCCCATGTTATTATAATTAACTCTGTGTCCAAATTCAAACTGCTCACGCAATAAGTACCCTATGGCACTGCTACAAGAACGCAAACAGGAAATTATCTCTGAATATCAGGTTCACGAAACCGACACGGGCTCTGCTGAAGTGCAGGTTGCTATGTTGACTGAGCGCATTAACAAACTCAGTCAGCATCTGCAAAGCAACAAAAAGGATTATTCCTCGCGCCGTGGCTTGTTGAAGATGATTGGTCGCCGCAAGCGCCTACTGTCCTATATTGCGAAGAAAGACGTCAACCAATATCGTGAGCTGATTGGTCGTCTGGGCATTCGTCGATAGTCCAGGTTGCTTTGCTAGTCGTGGAGCCTTGTCATGCCCGCTGATTCTGATAGAGAGCGTTTGCCGTTTGAGCCGAGCAGTAAGCGGAAAAAGGGACAAAAAGAGAACTCTCAGGAGATCGCCGACACGTCCACCAAAACTGTAAAAACCTCCCAGCCGGTGGAAGCATCAGTCCGGAGGTCACAAACTGCTCGCGAAGAAACTACTGTTCCCGAAGTGGTTGGCCGCCGCATGCTCAAGCGCATGCTTTATTTTTCAGGCATCCCCGTCGCGCTGGGCGTCTTTATATTTTTTGCCAGCTATGTACTGATTATTCGAGGCATTGCCGAGTTACCTAATGTGGTAGTGCTGTTGACTACGCTAGCCTGCTTTGGCCTCAGCGTAGTCGGCCTTAGCTATGGTGCGCTTTCCGCTTCTTGGGAAGAAGACGCTCTGGGTTCTCTTTTGGGCACAGAGCAGTTTCAGGTGAATTTCGGTCGGCTTGTGGGTTCCTGGCAGCAAGCTCGTGAAGAACGTCGCAACAGTTCTTCCTAGAAAAGATCACCACAATCTCCCCTGAGTCCTTCGTCAGAGATTGCTGACGGAGGACATTTTCACATAAATCTGCGACTTTGGAGAGTGGCCTGAAAGACGGAGCCGGTGAGTGGGTTGGCAGAGCCTGCTCGGAGGACTTGGATAGCAGGGTAATGGGTAATGAAGTAAATGAAGGGACCAAGCATTTTTCAACCACGCTACTTTCTAGTCCAGTTGGCTACCGCCAAAATGCTAGTCCCATAAGGAGTATAGGTACTTTTGGAGTGCGGACGTACGCCCGTATGGAAGGGGTGAGATAGGTGATGTTGGACTCTGGTTCTTGATTCTCTGAACTCCGCGTTCCGCCCGCTTTCCCATATAAACACCATGACCCATTGTCTTTCTGGGCTAAATAGCGAGAAGATAGCCACTACCTGTCAAAGACTGCCATCCCATTCACTATGCTGACCAATGACTATGACTACTTAGAGAAAATTTTGACTGCGCGAGTATATGACGTGGCGCAGGAAACCCCGCTTGAAAAAGCGCCGCGTCTTTCAGAGCGTCTCGGCAATCATCTACTGCTTAAACGTGAAGATATGCAGTCGGTGTTCTCGTTCAAGCTTCGAGGGGCATATAACAAAATGGCGCAGCTGCCGCCCGAGCAATTGGCTCAGGGAGTGATTGCAGCCTCGGCGGGCAACCATGCTCAAGGTGTAGCCCTGGGAGCCAAGTATCTAGGCACCTCGGCCATCATCGTGATGCCTGTGACCACGCCGGAACTTAAAGTCAAAGCAGTAGAAGCTCGCGGCGGTATTGCCGTGCTGCATGGTGACACCTTTGATGATGCTTATGCCCATGCGCGTAGGTTGGCGGCTGATAAGGACATGACGCTGGTTCATCCATTCGACGATCCTGCAGTGATTGCTGGTCAGGGCACTATTGGCATGGAAATTTTACGGCAGCATCAGAAGCCGATACACGCCATTTTTGTAGCCATCGGGGGAGGCGGTCTCATCTCGGGAATTGCGGCCTATGTTAAGCGTCTACGCCCCGACATTCGCATTATCGGAGTAGAGCCGGTGGATGCTGACAGCATGAACCAGTCCCTAAAAGCAGGGCAGCGAATTACCCTCGAGCAGGTGGGGCGGTTTGCCGACGGTGTTGCGGTCAAGCAGGTGGGGGCAGAAACGTTTCGCCTCTGCCAGCAATATGTGGACGACGTTATTTTGGTCAACACTGACGACACTTGCGCCGCGATCAAAGACGTGTTTGAAGACACTCGTTCGATTGTGGAACCGGCTGGGGCACTGGCGATCGCCGGCGCGAAAGCCTACGTTGAGCGTGCAGGCATCATGGGTGAGACTTTGATTGCGATCGCCTGCGGTGCCAATATGAACTTTGATCGTCTGCGATTTGTCGCAGAGCGGGCAGAGATGGGCGAACGCCGAGAAGCGATCTTTGCGGTCAACATTCCCGAAGGACCTGGGAGTCTGCGTAAATTCTGTAAGTGTATTGGCAAGCGTAATTTGACCGAGTTCAATTACCGCATCGCGGATCAGGCTGAAGCCCATATTTTTGTGGGGCTACAAGTCAAAGATCGGCGAGATGCTAGCCAAATGGCGGCCATTTTTGAGTCATGCGGCTTTCAGACCCTTGATCTCACCGACGATGAACTCACCAAAATGCATCTGCGCCATATGGTGGGAGGCCGATCGCCCCTGGCGCACGATGAAGTACTCTATCGTTTCGAGTTTCCGGAAAATCCTGGGGCGCTGATGAAGTTTCTCAACTGTATGAGCCCCAACTGGAATATTAGCCTGTTTCACTACCGCAACAACGGTTCTGACTACGGTCGTATCGTCATCGGTATCCAGGTACCTCCTGATGAAATGGCTGATTGGCAGGCTTTTTTAGACTCCGTCGGCTATCGCTACTGGAATGAAAGCAACAATTTGGCCTACCACCTGTTTTTAGGGGGAGGGGGCCAAATCAGAAAAACTTAGCCTTGGTTAATGTTCTCTGTCGCTCTATCTAAACCCTCTGGGTAAACTCATAACCATCGATTAAAGTTGAGTCATTGAAGCAGGCACCATCAAGACTCAGCGGATCCCGATCTTCTTATCAAATCTGTACGAATCTGTAGCCTGAACGTCTTTTTCCACGTGTTCAAATCAGTTAGAGGTAGAGTAGTAGGTGTTTGTAGCGGGTTTACGTCAGGATCTATCTGAAAGCGCGAATGGCTTATCCAGCGGGACTCTAAGTTGGCTTAAACGCTCAAGGAGCATTCACGCGATCGCCCGCGCCACTTTTTTGCTCACTTCCGTCCCAGCCTTTTACACTGCTTGAAGCAACGACCCCAACTATGGCAACGTCTAACTCCAGCATGCTGGCGACCTTCTCCCAGGCTAATCAAAAAGGGAGTTTGACTCATCGGGTCAAGGATTTGCCTGCTCCTCAGTTCATAAATTTGCTCGACCAAATTACCCGAGAGTTCGAGCACTTCCTCCGAGCGATCGACATGATTAACAACGAATCGCTGGAGACCATGTTAGAGCAGATTTTGGAGGCGTTTACGCTCAAAATTGGGCAAATTCTCTGTGCCGATCGCACCACGATTTTCATGGTCGATTGGGAAAAAGAAGAACTTTGGTCCAAAATTGCCCAAGGCGATGGCGAAGCGCGTCTAGAAATTCGTGTCCCTGTGGGCAAAGGTATTGCCGGACATGTTGCTGCTTCTGGCGAATGCCTGAACATCCCTGACGCTTACTCTAGTGACCTGTTCAACCGCAAGACGGATCAAAAAACCGGCTATCGTACCCACAGCATTCTCTGCATGCCCGTTTTCAACAAAACTCAGGAAACCGTGGTGGCCGTCGTCCAACTGCTAAACAAGCTTGATCCCAACAGCCAACCACTCGCCTTTGATAGTGCCGATGAACGCAGTTTTCGAGAATTTGCCTCGTCCATCGGCATCATCCTAGAGAGCTGCAATTCCTTCTACATCGCTGCTCGTAACCAGAAAGGCGTTTCCTCGTTGTTAAAAGCCATCTCCTCCCTAGAGCAGAGTTTGGATTTAGAGAAGACGCTACAGTCAGTCATGGCCGAGGCTCGCGACTTGATGAATGCTGATCGCAGCACTCTATGGCTGATTAACGAAGCCACCGATGAGTTGTGGTCTAAGGTAAAATCCGGCGACGGACAGAGCCTGATTGAACTGCGCATCCCCGCTGATCGAGGAATTGTAGGCTTTGTGGCTTCAACGGGCAAAACCCTCAATATCCCCGATGCTTATCAGGATCCCCGCTTTGATCCCGACTCTGATAAACGAACGGGCTATCTGACCCGCAACATTCTCTGTATGCCGGTGTTTGACTCCTCTGGCAAACTCATCGCTGTAACCCAACTAATCAACAAAAAGCAGGGTTCCTTTAACAGCTCCGACGAAGAATTTATGCGCGCCTTCAACATTCAAGCAGGCATCGCGCTGGAAAACGCCCAACTGTTTGAAAACGTTCTGGTCGAGAAGCAATATCAGAAAGACATCCTGCAAAGCCTGTCCGATGCCGTTATCTCCACGGATATGGAGGGCCGAGTGGTCACGATTAATGATGCTGCACTAGAGCTCTTGGGCTGTCCGGAATCACCTGAAGATACTGATCACACGCTGCGCGAAATTTGGGAAAATCAGCTGATCAACCGCTACGTGTGGGAAGTCATCCCGATTGAAAAGCTGCAGTATCGCCTCGAAGACAGCTTGGAAACCGGAGCCAAGCACTACGTCCCCGAGCAAACCTTAAAGGTGGCAATTCCCATCGCTGCCGCTCTAGCCTTCTCTGAAGCGACACTTGATCCCGCCGATGCTATTCTGCTGCTGCCAGATCCTGAAAACGACCATCAACACTGGCCTTGGGGGCACCGGCAAAGCACGTCTCCCCTTAGCAGGGAGCAGGTGCAACTGCTTGAGCGCAGCATTAACTTAACGGTTAACCCTTTAACTAACCCAGAGGGCGGCGTGCGGGGCGGGTTACTGGTGCTCGAAGATATTAGCCAAGAAAAACGGATGAAGACCACTCTCTACCGTTACATGACTCCTGGCGTAGCCGAGCGAGTGATGGCCCTAGGCGAAGATATGCTGATGCGCGGCGAGCGTCGCGACGTGACGGTTTTGTTCTCCGATATTCGCGGCTACACCACGCTGTCAGAGAACTTGGAAGCCGACAAAGTGGTGGAACTGCTCAATGCCTACTTTGAGACGATGGTGGAGGCGGTCTTTACTTATGAAGGCACCCTCGACAAATTTATTGGCGACGCTATTATGGCAGTCTATGGCGCGCCACTGCCGCTACAAAACCATGCCTGGGCAGCAGTCCAATCAGCGCTCGATATGCGTCAGCGGTTAGTCCTCTTCAACTCTGAACGCAGGGTGCAGCAGCAGCCTGAAGTTCGCATTGGGATTGGGATTAGTTCAGGCGAGGTGGTCTCGGGCAATATCGGCTCTCAGCGCAAAATGGAATACACCGTGATTGGCGACGGCGTCAATCTAAGTTCCCGTTTGGAGGGCGTCACCAAACAATATGGCTGCGATATTGTACTCAGCGAGCACACCTACGAACTCTGCGAAGAACTGATTTGGGTGCGAGAACTCGATAAAACTCGCGTCAAGGGCAAAACCAAACCCGTGAGCATTTATGAACTAATTGACTATAAGAAAAATCCTTTAGATCAAGCCGCGCAGGACTTTCTGGCGCTGTATCAGGAAGGGCGTGAAGCCTATACCAATATGCAGTTTAAGCAGGCGATCGCCTGCTTTGAAAAAGCTGCCCAGATGCGCCCCGAAGACCGGGCCGTCGATATCCACATTGATCGCGCTCACAGATATCTCGACAATCCGCCACCTGCCGATTGGGACGGCGTTCACACGATGACCACCAAGTAGAACGCGCAAGATAGAGCCTCGTTAGCCCAGCGCAATATCCAGACCCATCATGATGGCAAAGCCCAAGATCAGTCCCAGAGTGCCGCTTTGTCCGAAGCTCCTTTGTGAAATATCCGGAATAATCTCGTCCACAATTACAAACAGCATGGCCCCAGCAGCGATCGCCATGCCCCACGGTAGCGCCGTTTGAGCAATGCTCACAATCCCCGCGCCAAAAACGCCCCCAATGGGCTCTACCAATCCCGTCAAGGTGGAAATCCCCAGCGCGTAAAGTGGGGAGTACTTTAAGCTCTTGAGTGACCAAGCCACCACTAGACCTTCGGGCATATTTTGCAGTGCTACGCCCAGAGCCAACGTCAGCGCCTTAGAGGTATTCTCAGCACCAAACCCCACACCCACCGCTAACCCTTCCGGAAAATTGTGCAGCGTAATGGCTGCGATAAACAGCCAGATATGCTTTGAGTTGTCAGTTGCTGGCTCTTCTTGGCCGTTAAAAAAGTATTCATGGGGAAGCTGGTTATTCACCAACCACAGCACTACGCCCCCCAGCAACATGCCGCTGCCCATAATTAGCGCTGCGATCGCCTGGGAATAGCCCAGCTCCACTGCCGCTTCAGTTCCCGGCCCGATCAGCGAAAAAGACGTCGCTGCCAGCATAATGCCACCGCCCATTCCCAGCAGCACCCCTTCAACTTTGGCCGAGGGCGCGACAGGCAACAGAACGGGTAAAGCTCCGACGCCCGTTCCGAGGCTCGCAAATAAGCTGGCAACTGCCCCCAGTGCGGCAACTTCCACGCGTACCCACTCCTTTTCTGACCTGTTGATAGTGTCCTTATCAGCCTAGTCGATTTGTGGACAAAATCTGGTCGAGATTCGCAGGAGACAGACTGGCAGGGGCTTGAGAGACCTGATCCAGCACCCCAAGCGGTGCTCACGGCTAAGCAGGAATGTTATTCTAGCAGGACTAATTAGCATAATGACCACGATTGTGCTCTGTTGACTCACATTAATGACTGACTTATGAATCCTGCTTTGACTCAATTTGGCGACCAAATGTCTCATCTGACGGGCGTCAGAGCCATTATGAAAGATATTATCGAGACGTTGCGAGCCGACCAGGGTAAATCATTTATCAACTTGAGCGCAGGCAATCCCGTCATTCTGCCCGAGATGGAGCAGCTATGGCGCGACTGCACAGCCGACCTGCTTAACGGGACTGAATATGGCAAAGTCGTCTGTCGATACGGCTCTAGCCAGGGCTATGAGCCCTTTATTGAAGCCGTTTTAACTGATTTTAACCAGCGCTATGGCCTGTCGCTCACCGAGCGCAACATCCTGATTACTCCTGGCAGTCAATCGCTATACTTTTTAGCGGCTAATGCCTTTGGCGGCTACACCAAGGCCGGTCAGCTGCGAGAGATCGTTCTGCCTCTCAGCCCCGACTACACCGGTTATGGTGGCGTTTCTCTGTTTCCAGAGGCCTTGAGAGCATACAGGCCGACCCTTGATCTTGATGCAGCGGCCCACTCGTTCAAATATCGGCCCGACTTTGAACAACTGGAAATCAGCGATCGCACAGGATTCGTCCTGTTTTCGCGCCCTTGCAATCCCACTGGCAACGTCCTTACGGATGAAGAAGTCAATCGCATCGCTGATTTAGCCGCCGTGCAGCATGTGCCGGTGTTTGTAGATTCAGCCTATGCGCCGCCCTATCCGGCGCTCAACTTTACAGAAATGACGCCTATCTTTAAAGAAAACCTGGTGCACTGCATCAGTTTGTCTAAAGCGGGGCTGCCCGGCGAGCGCATTGGGATCGCTCTGGGTGACGAGTCCATCATTGAGGTATTACAGTCGTTTCAAACAAATCTCTGCATCCACTCCTCTCGTTATGGGCAAGCGATCGCTACCCGAGCAATTGCCTCAGGCGCACTGGCAACGCTAGCTGAAACCGTAATTCGCCCTTACTATCGCAGCAAATTTGCCATATTGGCCGAGAGCCTCGACCGCCACATGCCAGCAGCTATCCCTTGGTATCTGCATCGCGGCGAAGGGGCCATCTTTGCCTGGCTCTGGTTTGACCAACTGCCGGTTACTGATCGTGAGCTGTATCAACAACTGAAGCAATATGGCGTCATCGTTGTACCGGGGCATCCTTTCTTCCCTGGTTTACCTGCCGATTGGTCACATACTCGCCAGTGCATTCGCATTAGTTTGACGGCCGCCGATGCCGAAATTGCCCAGGCGATTCAGCACTTGGCTACGGTCGTGACGGCACTGTATCAGCAACAGACAGCAGCGACAGTCCCTGCTGCTGTCGGTCTCTAGCAGTTTTGATGAACAACTCTGCGACTCCTGACGACTGGATTGAAATTGGCCGCATCGTCGCCCCCCAGGGTTTGAACGGCGAAATGCGCGTGTATCCTGACACGGACTTTCCAGAACGCTTTTTAGAACCGGGCGATCGCTGGTTACTCAAGCCAGGGCACTCAGAGCCGGAAAATGTGCAGTTAGTCTCTGGGAGGTTTCTTGCGGGTAAGGGCCTTTATGTGATCAGGCTAGCGGAGGTAAACTATCGCGACCAGGCAGAGGCTTTGCGGGATGCCCGATTGGTGATTGCCGCCAGCGATCGCCTAGCCCTAGAGCCGAACGAGTTTCACGTGGCTGATTTGATCGGCTTGACCGTGCGGCTGCAGTCTACCGGCACTGATATTGGTACCGTCGTTGATATCTATGCCGCCGGTAATGACCTTCTCGCGATTCGTCTCTTGTCGGAGATGCCCACAGGCGAATCTGTCTCGGCATCGCGCCCCTCCCCAAGCCGCCAGCCGAAGCCGAAGCCACCGCTGCTGGTTCCGTTTGTGCATGAAATCGTACCCACGGTGAATTTAGAAGCCGGTTATGTGGAAATCAA
>JBCCNE010000099.1:0-11502 GCA_039026015.1 Cyanobacteria bacterium P01_C01_bin.70
ACTGTTTTTTCTGTTTTTGGCGATGGCTTGGCACGATCACTGGCTGGTGTGGTTCGGCACCGCCGCCGGCTATTGTCTGATCCGATTTTTGAGCGGCAATCGCGGCCGCTCCTATATCTGGCTGTATGCCGCCGGTTTGCTAATCGGGCTGGCCGGACTGTGTAAATATGTCGCCCTGTTTTTGGGCCTCGGATTTTTGGTGGCGATCGCTGCCCACAAAAGCTGGCGATCGTTGCTGTGGAATGGACATTTGTATGGGGCGGTGGCCTTAGCATTCCTGGTCATGACACCTGTCTTTTGGTGGAATGCCCAGCACGAGTGGGCCTCATTTCAGTTTTATCTGGGGCGCAGCGTGCAGACCGAGGCCAGCACGATTCAGTGGTTCGGGCCGGTGGGTTTTGGATTGCTGACAGGGCTGATTTTTGGCCCAGTGCATCTTTGGCTGACGCTACAGATAACGAAGCAGAAATTCACTGACGCTTTTGGGCAAGCCTATCAGCGGGTTGCGCTCACAATTTTGGTGACTTCCACAATTCTCTTGGCCGCTCTCTCTTTAATCGCTCCAGTGCTTTATTACTGGAATATTTTGGCGTATCCACTGCTGTTTCCCCTGTTGGCAGGGCGGTTTCTGAGCCCGCATCGGGCAGCGAGATTACGCCAACGATGTCTGCTCCATATCGCTTTAGCGATCGGCATGGTCGTCGCCACTCTTTTAGTGATTCACTACACATTTATTCCCCTGTCGGCTCTGCTCGGTGAAACTGGAGATGACGATACTCGCATGCTTTATGGCTGGCCCGCGATCGCCGAATCAATTAAGCGAGAAGCGGCTGTCTTTGCAGAGAAACCGCTGCTGCTCACGACAGATTATCGCTCTGCTGCCGCCCTGGCCTATGTGCTCAACGATCCATCCGTGCTCGCCATTTCTGGCCGGATTGATCAGTTTGACTTTTGGTATGCTCCAGCGCAGCTTGATGGTCGCGACGGTCTTTTACTAGGAGATGCCTGGCATCCGATTTGCCCGCAGCATTTAGAGATGTTCGAGCAAACTACCGCCCCTAAAACAGTCCCCGTAGAGCAACTCAACACCTTTATCAAGCAGTACACCATTCAACCAGGACGAGATTTTCGAGCCCAAGGAGCCATGGCTAACCCATTGAGCCTTAACTATCCGCTGGCATTCACCACCGATGGCGAAACTTGCACGCCTTCTCAGATGCCTACTCGCTAGCGTCAGAGGGGCGATCGCACCTCAAAGATGGGTCTTGGAACCCCTGCCCCTGAAGGGACCAGGCATATAGTCAGGTCATCATTAAGAGCCGGGTTCCTGGCCTCACCCGATATCCCCTTTGCTTGTGGGCAGTAGTACGCTACCCGCGTCCTGGGCTATTGCTTGCTTAATGGGCAAAATGGGCGGTGAGCATTTCCTCCGCCTGTTGCTGCGTCAGCGGCCTTGAAAACCAGTATCCTTGGCCAAAAACGCATCCTTGTTCCAGCAAAAACTGAGCTTGATCAGCCGTCTCAATCCCCTCTGCGACAATTTCTAGCTCCATATTTTTCCCTAAAGCCAGAATGGTTTTGATAATTTCCTGATTATTGGGATTCCCATCAAGGTTAGAGACAAATGACCTATCAATTTTGAGCACATCTTTAGGAAATCTCAGCAGATAGCTCAAGGATGAATAGCCCGTGCCAAAGTCATCCATCGCCACCTGAATATCCTGAGCTTTCAACTGCTTCAAAATTTCCAACGAAGCCGATTCATTTTGCATCAAAGCGCTTTCAGTAATTTCAATCCTCAGTTGATTGCCATCAATCCCTGCGCTGTGGAGGATACGTTGAATTTGAGTCGGCAAGTCACTCTGGATAAATTGCTTAGCGGATAAATTGACGCTGATATTGCAGCCATGCCGCATCTGAGGCCACCGCAACAACCACTGTTTCCACTGCTGGCATGCTTGCCAAATCACCCATTCACCAATGGGCAAAATCAAGCCGGTTTGCTCAGCGATCGGGATAAAGCTGTTCGGCGGTAGCAGCCCTTTAACTGGATCATGCCAGCGGATTAGCGCTTCAAAGCCGCAAAATTTTTGATTGGGCGTACTTGATAAGTGAAAAATCGGCTGATAATGCAGTTGAAACTCGTTTCGGGTCAATGCTCGCCGCATGTCGTTCTCAAGCTGCAGGCGTTGTTTGACCTCCGTATGCATGGTCCAGTTAAAAATTTGATAGCTGTTGCGCCCCTTTTCCTTTGCCTGATACATTGCCGTGTCAGCATCTCGCAAAAGCTGAGAGGCATCGTTATAACTGGGCGCGTCAATGACAATACCGATGCAGGAGCTAATAAAAATTTCTTGGGTTTCTAGCGTGATGGACTGCTGTAAAACAGACTGAATGTTTTCGACTACGGCCAGAATGTCTTCGATGCTCTCGATATCTTCAAGCAAAATGGCAAATTCATCACCGCTGATACGAGCCAAGGTATCCCCCACACGCAGGCACTTGCCCAGTCGATCAGCGACAATCTTTAACAAAAAATCTCCAGCATGGTGCCCTAGGCTATCGTTGACGATGCGAAAGTCATCTAGATCTAAAAACAGTACGGCAAAATTCCCCAGTATGCTCCGGTTGCCGCCGCTGTAGTTACGGTAAGCAATCTGGCGTGCGTGGTTGAGACGATCTAAAAACAGGGCGCGGTTTGGTAGGCCGGTGAGCCCATCATGAAAAGCATCATGGCGCAGTTGATCTTCAATGCGCCGTCGTTGCTCCAGCTCATATTGGGCCTGCATATATAGGTTGGCCTGGTAAATAGCGATCGCACACTGCTCAGTAACAGCTTTGACTAGCGATACTTCAGCGGGTTCCCACTCGCGCCGAGAACTGACTTGGTATAGCACCAATACGCCAAAATATTCTTGATGATAGTTGAGCGGTGTTGCCAGAAAAGACCGTAAATTGCGATCCTTTAGCAACGGAATAGCTACCTGCGTAATTTCAGGATCAGGTGCATACAGCGAGATTTGCTCTCCAGCCTTAAACTGCTCTTCAAGCTGGACGCATAAGTCACAATGTTGTCCACAAAGGAGCTTTTGAGTCTTCGAGTCATTTGAACTGACATAGCCCACTAGCATTTGGTGGTCGGCAGTTGGCTGAATCACCATACAGTAATCAACTTTCAAAGCTATTTGTAGTTGATCAACCGTTTTTTGCAAAACCTCTTCGAGAATAAGCGTTTCGCGAATAGCCTGAAAAATTTGATTTAAAACTGACTCGCGCCAAGCTTGCTGCTCGATTTGAGCTAAAGCCGCCTGCTGCTGACGTTTGAGATGGGCCTCCTCCAGTGCTCGCCCCAAGACCGTTGGTAACCGATACAGTCGATCTTTGAGTACATAGTCGGTCATTCCGGTTTTGATGCACTCGACAGCAGCCTCTTCGCCCAAACTTCCTGTCACCAAAATAAATGGCAGCAGGGGAAATTGCTCATTAACTGCTCGAAACACATCAGGTGCTTGTACGCCAGGTAAGCGATAGTCGGCAAGTACGGCATCAAAAGTATGGTTGGACAAGAGGCATCGACACTGCTCTAAAGAATCGGCCACCGCAATCTCACAATCGATACCGACTGAGATCAACGCCATTTCTATGAGTTCAACATCTTCTTGAACATCTTCGACTACAAGCAAGTGCAGCGGGGCTGAAGCCACAATCAGCTCGTTGACACTGGAAATATCGGTAATGACTCCCTTACTAGAGAGAAAGCGATTAACCATGGATGCGAAGAGCCCCAAGTCTATTTCATAATTCCCGTCATGATGCTAAAACGCTAAGGGGAAGATTAATGGCCATCCAGTAATTGCCGACCAGCCTGGCAAATTCTTGAAAGCGTTGAAAATCTAACGGTTTCACTACGTAGCTATTAACACCCAGATTGTAACAATCATTGAGATCGCGCTCTTCTGATGACGATGTCATGATAACAACCGGCAAAAATTGAGTTCTACTGTCTTGGCGAATAGCCCGCAAAACTTCAATCCCATTTAGTCTTGGCAGCTTCAAGTCCATCAGTACAAATCGCGGCAGGGTTGCTACTGGCGCTTGAGCACTAGAGCCCAGCAGGTACTCTACTGCCTGAGCACCATCGGTTACGACGTCTATAGTACGAATAACCCTTAGCTCTTGAATAGCGAGTTGAACCAGCTCAACATCATTGGGATCGTCGTCAACTAACAACATTTTTTGAGGATCAATAACCATTGTGAATCTACAGGGACGATTTTAGAGGGAAACATTATTAGCGTAGTTTAGTCAACAGAATTTGATGCGAGGATCGCTGGGCATTAACAGCATCTTTATCGTCCTCTGACGGATCGATAAAGTTGTAACATCTATCGTTTCTAGTTCCTAAGCAATTACTGGAACTCTGCGAACGCCTGACAGCGGACTGAAGACTCATTACTAAATAAATTAAATTAGGACAACAATCAAACAGTGACTTATGGAAATAAATACACTATTCGACAGAATAACAATTTTTCATTAACTGAAGAATTTTTTGTGAAATCAACTGTGCTTGGAATCTGCTCGTGAGTCCTTTTTTCCTGCACTTATGTAGCGGAACGCAGGATGCGAAATTAAAAGGCTGGTCGCAAAAGTCTTTCTAGCAATTAATGCCAATTCCGTGTGTTTGCGCTGTGGCAGGAGGCTCTCCCGCTGTCGCTGCTTCCTTCCTTAAGAGGGCTATTCGCCACCTGTATTGGACTAACTCCCTCTCTCTTGAAGAGAATTTATCAAGGCCATCTTAATGGGCTCTGTAATCAACGCTGAGCAAGAAGTTGAGCGATTGTTTGCTGAATTGGCGCAAAGTCGTGCCGGCTTTGACATCACTGACGTTCACAGAGTTGATAAATCACTTCACCAGCAAAGCTCATGCCCGGAGGGCAAAAGGACATTTGAAAAGTAGTGAAGCATACCCGTAGTCAAACAAGGTTTTTTAGACACTCGGCTGAAATCAGTCAATGATTTGCCCTCCAGAACGCCATGAGTTCAGCCTGTGCTACCAACCTCACTGCCGCCTAACGAAAGTTGCTTACTTCTTAACGGCCCGCACCCAGGCTGACCGATCGCCCCCGCACCATTGATTTCTCCAACGTTATTGATAGGTCATGATCGAGCCTAGATTGACCCATTCTATTTACCCAAACAAGCTTGACAGGACACTAGTCTGTAATCGCTGTCACTGGTGATCGCTATTTACCGCACTAAAAAATCTCCAAAATCGCACATCACAGCCACAATAACCATCACCGCTGGAAGCTGCCGACCGCAGGATGATTATTGCATCGAACCTCCTGTCCCTTTAGCTCGGCCCTAACGATGAAGCTCTCCACCCTCTTTAACACTGCCCTTGCTGTCGCCTCGATTATCCTCGCTGCTGCTAGCTATACGGCGCCCCAGTTTGATGTTCAGCTTCAGGAAAATCCGGGCAGCGATATTGGCGTCGAAATAATGGCAAAGAGCACTGGACTTGGGGAATGATGTCCATTTGTCGTGGCTGGCTGCCGATTTGGGATGCAAGGCTATTGGGGTAATAGCGCTTTTACAGCTCACATTCATAGGTTGGGAAAAGCAAAACAGGATGGGTTTTTCCAGGCAGCAGCCTGGCGTTCGTTCCGCTAAACTGCTTTCAAAACACAGCATTTCAGCGGTTGTGCATCCAGAGCTAACTCCTAACGTTTCTTCTTCTTAGACTTTTTAGATTTCTGGCCTTTAACGGAGGAACCGCCAAAGCCTTTTTGTGCTCTGGCAGCCGCCGCTTGGGGTTTTGACTGCAGCATGTCGTTAAATCCAGATGGTTTAGTGGAAGGAAACGCGCTGGGATCGAGAGGCATTCCGACCGAAAAGGCATCGGGCATGTTACGGCGTCGAAAAGCCTCATACATTTCCTGCATCTCCTGAAGTGCTGGTGGTGGCTTAGGAGTGAGTTCTTCTTTGGTAAAGTCAGATTCCGATTTGAGACCTAAGTCGACTTGCGCTCTGGCCCAAGTCCCAGGCATAAACTCATCAATTCGGCCAGAGGCGTAGACTTTTTCCAACAGATCGGCAGATGCAGTGGCTTTAAGTTCCAAGAGCCCCATGACCAAAAATGAATTGTTGTCTTCATGATTTTGGGGATAGGTTTCGAGTAGGCGCATCAAGATAGAGATGACGCGATCGCGAGTCTCAGGAAAATTCTCTGGCAGCTTAAACAAGCCATTGATGAGAGACAGAATTCGGTTTTCGCTATCGAGATTGGCCTCAATGAGCTGCCCCACAGGCTCGATTACAGGGGCTCCCCAAAACTGAATCATGTCAACGAATTCTTCACCCGCCCATTCATCTAACTCAGATTGCAGAACGTCAATTGCCGGGTCAAAGATTTCTAGCGCCTGCAGCTGATAGAGAGTCCGCCAAGCATGTATGGGGGCACACCAGGCTGTTTCGGGAGCAACATAATCGGGTAGTGGGGGCGGCTCGTCCGGGTCAAACTCAGCCAAGGCTGTATCCGCCATGAGCCTGAGCAATTCGGGGATATGTTCAGCCGTAAAGCCAAGTTCACCGACGTAATCGGGCCAGTCTTGGGGTTTAATGGGCTGAACTTGGGCAAAACTCAACAAGCGAGAAACTGGGGGGGAATATTCGTGGGACATGGCGGGCACCGCATGATAGGTTTAGCTTCGCATCATTAGCGAGTCTGTTCGCACCATTCTAAGATGCGATTCCAAGCCCACCACGGATCCGGGTCGCCCGCGATCGCCTGTCCTTCGGCGCTGCTGACGTAGCCGACATGTCCGCCGTGTTTGGTTAAGTAAAGATCGATGGCTGAGTTCTGGGCACAGGCGGTTTCGAGATCGGGAATGAGGCTGGGGTCAAACAGCGGATCATCAGCGGCATAGATGATTAGGGCCGGTTTGGTGAGATGGGACAGTAGCGGTAGAGGACTACTGGCGGCATAGTAGGCTTCGACGGAGTCAAACCCGAGACGGTTGATCACCAGTTCGTGGTCAAAGCCCCAGATGCTTTTCGCCCGCTTAATGGCAGCGGGATCAAACTGACCGGGATGATCTTGATGCAGTTTCCAGGCTAGCTTTTGCAGGGTATCCGCAATGCCTTGTTCGATGTAGCGGCCAAGGGGGTGTGAGGTGAGGTAGCGCAGCGATCGCGCCGAATCCAAACTTGGACAAATCACTGCCCCGCCGCGAATATCATCTGAATTAATAACGCTGGGCTCCGCCGTTTGGGCCGCTTTGATGCCCCATAAGGCCAATTGTCCACCCAGGGAATAGCCGGTAAACCAGAACGGTGCCGGACAGCCCAGGGTTTGCGCCTGCGCCGCAATGTGCACGAAGTCATCGCCTTCGTAAATCCCATCGGAAGTCAGCGTGGGAGACAGGACGGCGGTTTTGCCATGGGCGCGCCAGTCGAACAGCACAATGGCGTAACCGGCTGCGATCGCTTTGCGACCCAGCAGCTTCAGATACCACTGATTATCTAAATCTCCAGTAATGCCGTAGGTGCCGATAATCGTGCCTTTGGGATGGGGGGGCACAGCCCAGATGCCATAAATGGGAACGTTTTGCGCGCCAGCAAAAACATGACTCTCATAGGTTGGCTCCGGAGCAGGAGTCTGCGATTCCCAAAACTGGGTGGCGACTTTAGCGATGTAGGCGGTCATGGCAACGCCTGAAGCGAGATACCCGGGAGGCAGAAAGGACGGTATGGAAGACACAGCAACCTGCAAGAGTCGACTTCTAATTTTAGTTTCGCACGAGTAAAAAGGCGTTCAGCATCCAGCATCCCTTGCGGGAAGGGAGAGCCTTATGGCATGCGGAAGGCAGAATCGGCAACAGGTCACAAGCATTTAGGTGACAGGTGATCTTGTTGTCCATCCACCCTTATCTCCTCACACTCCACTCGCCTCACCCCACCTCACCTACGTCACCTACCCTATCCACGTTAATTAAACGCCCCACAATGCGATGGGATGTTTGTCAGAGTTTAGCTGCAGTTGTTAAGTTCAATTTGTTTGGCAAGTTCTACTCTAAAATTCGGGCTTGATTTAGCTTGAAGACTATTAGTCTTGAGAGGATTATTTATCCTGACGAAATGATTTCTATAGCAAAAATTAGGTTTAGAGGGCGAATATTTCAAATAGTCATCGAAGTCCTGAAATGTGATTTCTGAACATTTTCCTAATGGAAAGAGTCTGATAGCAATAACTCGATATAAATCATTGGGGATCAGTAGCTTAAATAAATAATCTTGCAGTCGTTAAGAATGTCATAAAAGCATTATAAAGAAATTCATCTGTCCCTGACATTTGGGAGTATTCAATCTGCGATTCTTTCATTGCAAACGTTTTGGAATGACTGTTTATCATCTGTAACTGGCGCTAAAAAGCAGTCTTCGATACTAATTATCTGGCCAACCTGTTACGTTTCAGGCCAACTTATGTAGCCACCGGGATCATTGGTAGTCGCGTTTACAGCCACTTTCTGTTTGAAAGTGTTAACTTGCAGTAAGTTGTCTAAATGCAATACGCCTTTTAAATACCCATGGCTCAAATCATTGATCATCTCCCGGCAGAAAACTTGGAATCGGTTCTCTGCTGCTATGTGAATGCCACTAGTAAAATGCAAATTGTCCGCATTACTAACGTTTCTGATTGGTATTTTGAGCGTGTCGTCTTTCCTGGGCAGCGGCTAATGTTCGAGGCCCTGCCGGCGGCACAGCTTGAAATTCATACTGGTATGATGGCGAGTGCGATTTTGTCTGACACGATTCCGTGCGATCGCTTAGTAGTAGATCCTACTGAGTATACTGTTTGGGAAAAGCAGGTGGTCGTTAGTGCTGAAGATGATAAGCCCGCAGCGATTTCGGCTGTTTGATTCGTTACGCAGATTCTCGAACTTAGTCTTAGTAGCTGCTCTTTGCCTGCTTTAGTTGTTGACGGTAGAAATTTTTTGACAGAATTACATCTCCTGATTACGAGTCGGTAACTCGACGTTACCGACTTTTTTTATCGTTAAGGTCTATTATCGGGCAAGCTTCAGAATCGAGAGCCTGGCTGGCTAAGGAAGACTAATTCTTCGAGCGTGCTGGAGCGGCCCAAACTAGAATTGCGGTGGGGAAAACGGCCAAACCGGGCAATCACGTCGCGATGTCGATAGGCATAGTCAAGGGCCGATTGTAGCTCGGGAGCTAGTTCAGTCAGCGCTTCAAATAAGCTAACTGCACGATTTTGATGGGCCAGATGTTCGCTGTGCTCAAACGGCAGATACAAAAATATACGCTCTACCGGGATCAGCTTCTGGTCATGCTGGCGCGCGATCGCTGCCCTTGCCGTCGCCAGGGCTTGGGCATCTGCCTCAAAACACCGCCCGGTGCCGCGAAACATATTGCGCGGAAACTGATCGAGCAGAATTGTTAACGCCAGGGCGGTGTGGGGAGCCTCAATCCATGAGTCATATTGCCCCTCACGAGCTTGCGCATAAGCGGACAAGAAGCGATCGCGAATTTGTTGATCAAACTTGGGATTTTTGCGAAACCAAACTGGCCGATGCTGCCCATATTCGCTGTCAGGAACATCGGGATCGCCGAACCAGAAGACAAGAACATTTTCAGCAATGGCCAAACTGGATTGTGGCATCACATCAAGAGGGGCTTTATGGAATGCCGAGTGCAGAGTGCAGATTTCGGAAAGAAAAGTAAATTTCTAGGGTGTTCAGAAAACTGTGCTTGCTCAAGCTGAAACTATTGAATTTCTCGTTTTCAAACCCGAGATGGGCACAAAAATCAAAACGCTTCCTTAATTCTCGATTCTTAGCTCTTTGTTCTCTGTTGGGTTCGCGGGCAAGATGCCTGCCCGAACTCCCAATCACCCCATCACTACTTAACTCGCCACCTCACCAACTCCTTACCATCCTAGGCCCCGACGGCTTCCTTGGCGGCATACATGACCTCGACATCAATTTCGGAGTAGCCGCTATCGCGGGCAAACTTCTCAGTGTTGCGCTTCACCTTGCCTCGCACAAAGCCCGGCACGCGCTTAAGTTCCGTCAGAGCGTCGGCTGTCCAGACCAAATCAGAATCGGCAGACACGGTTTTGGTAATAGCTTCCTTGGTGTCGTGACCGCCGAAGATTTCTAGTAGGTGGTCTTCCATCCCTAAGGTAAAGGAGTTGTAGATGAGATCTACTAGTTGGTTGGAGCCTTCATAGCCGAGGAAAGGACGATAGCCGACGGGGAAGTTTTGGATATGGATGGGAGCAGCGATCACTCCGCAGGGAATGTTGAGGCGTTTACCCACGTGTCGCTCCATCTGGGTGCCAAAAATGGCGGCGGGCTCTAGAGCGGCAATTTTATCGGCGATCGCCCCATGATCTTCACTCACAAGAATCTCGTCGCAGAACGTGCTCACCTGCTGCCGGAACCAATCCTCGTCATATTTGCAGTAGGTGCCCGCCAGCACCACATGGATGCCCATCTCCCGCGCCAAGATTTTGGTCATGGCTGCTGCGTGGGTGCTGTCACCAAAGACCACCGCTTTTTTGCCGGTCAGATTTTGACAGTCAATCGAGCGCGAAAACCAAGCGGCATTGGAGACAAACCGAGTCTGCTCATCAATGAACTCCCCGTAGTCCACGTTGGCGCCTTGCTCATTGAGTATTACTTGAATCGCTTGAATGCAGCGGGCCGTTTCGACGATGCCCATTGGCGTGATGCTGACGGTGGGCTGGGAAAAGTTTTCCTGTAGGTAAGCAGCTGTGGCTGGACCAATTTCTCGGTAAGGCACCAGATTGAACCAAGCACGGGGCAGCTGCTTAATTTGGTCCACCGTAGCCTTATCAGGCAAGACTAGATTAACGTCAATGCCTAACTCGCCCATCAGCTTTACCAACTCGGTGCGATCGTGGTTATTGTGAAAGCCAAGGGTGGTCATTCCGATGATGTTGACCGAGGGCTTGGCCGTTTTATCAACGGGCAATTCCCCCTTTTTCTGGGCGCGTTCGAGATAGAACTGCACAATTTGCTGCAGGGTGCGATCAGCCGCCTGCAATTCATTCACTCGATAGTGATTGACATCGGCCAGCAACACGTCACATTGCGCATCTAGGCTGGCGCGCTCGACAAAATTCTGGAGGTCTTCCTGCAAAATGCTGGAGGTGCAGGTTGGTGTCAAGACAATCAGGTCAGGCGTCTCTTCCCGATCTTTGCGGACGATGTTGTCCACAACTTTTTCTTGCGATCCTTGAGCCAAGACGTGGCGGTCTACAATACTGGCAGTAACTGGGGTGAAATCGCGTTCTCGCTCCAACATCGATCTCATGACGTTGAAATAGTCATCGCCCAGGGGCGCGTGCATAATGGCGTGGACGTTTTTGAAAGAGCTGGCAATTCTAAGCGTGCCAATGTGCGCAGGACCAGCATACATCCAGTAGGCCAGCTTCATAATGATGAGTCTCCT
>JBCCNE010000100.1:0-11465 GCA_039026015.1 Cyanobacteria bacterium P01_C01_bin.70
GCGAAGCAAAGTTGTCAAAATAGCGCGTGGTTTTGAGCATAGCCCATTATACGGTTGGGTTCTGACCAAGCGATCGCCCTACAAATTGCCTAGCGACAACGTTTTGACTTGAAGCGATAGCGACCACTTCGAGTCAGAACATTTTCCACCCTCCTTGCAGAAACTGGAGCGCAATCGCGGGGATGTGATGGGCGATCGCATATCTCAAAAAAGCTGAGAGAGCTCGTTATAAAAATTGCGGCGAGTGCGTGATGGGCAAGAGTCTCTTACTCCGCTTAAACGAGCGCTAGGTAAGACAATTATGCTGCTATTTTAGAGGAACGATGAGCGATCGCCTCAGGCTCAAATCTATTTCCTCTAAAATAGAGCCAACCCTTCTCCTGCACTTCGATGGCGACCCCGCAGTTTCAACCACAGCCCACCCTGTACGACACTGACTTTTATCAGTGGGCACAGACGACGGCCCTGGCCCTCAAGCAGGGGCGCTGGCAAGAGCTGGATATCGAAAACCTGGTAGAGGAGATAGAAAGCTTGGGGCATTCTGAAAAGCGGGCACTCAAAAGTCAATTAGAAGTGCTTTTGATGCATCTGTTGAAGTGGGCCTATCAACCAGAACAGCGCAGCAACAGTTGGCTGACTACCCTTATCGAACAGCGACTGCGTATCCAAGATCTTTTGACCGAGAGCCCTAGCCTGAAGCCCTACTTACAAGCCGAACAGGTGCAATGTTACGCCAATGCCCGCAAATTGGCTGCTGCAGAAACCGGGCTAGCCTTGGACACTTTTCCTGAAACCTGCCCTTACTCGCTGCTAGCGATTCTCACCGACGGCTTTCTACCCGATTAGTCGCCAGCCCCACGGATCGGCTAGCGCCAAAGTGTGATGGGTTGGTGGCGATTGCTGATTGTCTCAAATCAGCACATCCCAGCCTCTTTGCAGAAACTGGGATGTGATCGCGGTGATGTTAAGGGCGATCGCATTTTCCGAAAAGGGTAGACGAGAGCGATCGCCAAACACTTAACTACAGCGCGATCGCGGGAATCTGAATGCCGCTGAGGATGCCTTCGGTTTGGGCCATATGCAGCATGAGGTCAACCACCCGGCAGGAGTAGCCCCACTCGTTGTCATACCAAGAAACTACCTTAAAGAACTGGCTGTTCAGTTCCATGCCGGCACCGGCATCAAAAGTGCTGGAGTGAGGATCCGTGGTGAAATCTGAAGACACTACGGCTTCATCGGTGTAGCCTAAGATGCCTTTCATCGGGCCGACTGCCGCTGCCTGCATCGCGGCACAAATGGCGTCATAGCTAGTAGGCCGCTCCGTTCTAAAGGTCAAGTCTACTGCCGACACATCAGGCGTTGGTACCCGAAACGCCATACCGGTGAGCTTGCCCTTGAGTTCGGGCAAGACCAGAGTCACGGCTTTGGCGGCGCCGGTGGAGGCGGGAATAATGTTTTGTCCGGCACCGCGACCGCCGCGCAAATCTTTTTTGCTGGGGCCATCCACAGTCGGTTGAGTCGCAGTCGAGGCGTGAACCGTCGTCATCAGGCCTTCCGCTAGGCCAAAACTGTCGTGAATGACTTTAGCGATTGGGGCAAGACAATTCGTGGTGCAGCTGGCATTCGACACGATTAGGTCTTTAGCCGGGTCAAAAGTCTCATGATTGACGCCTACCAGCAGCGTGGAAATCTGCTTCGGATCTTTGGTGGGAGCAGAGAGCACAACCCGCTTGGCCCCGGCATCAAGGTGCTGCTTGGCCCCGTCATACTTCGTGAAAAGACCAGTCGATTCCACCACGTAGTCAGCGCCCAGGTCACCCCAGGGCAGTTCGGTCGGATTGCGAATCGACATGGTGGGAATAAATTTGCCGTCCACTTCGATGCCGTTTTCTTTGGCTTCAACGGTGCCGCGATAGCGTCCGTGGGTTGAGTCGTATTTGAGGAGATAGGCTAAATTTTCGGCGGGCACTAGGTCATTGATGCCAACGAATTCGATATTTGGGTTTTTAATTGCCGCACGGAAAACCAGGCGTCCGATGCGGCCAAAGCCATTAATGCCTACTTTGAGGGTTGTCATTGCTTTGGGGTTTCCTTTGGGTGAATGTACAAAGGTCAGACCGACTCAGCCGCGATCGACTCAAATCAGACTGCTTTGCCCCATACAATCACGACAATTTGCGAGACCCGTGATCCCTTTGGTTTCCCTCAAGGTTGTAGATGGATTTTTATTGTGAAATGTAAATCACTGCTTGAGCGTAAAGGTGGCATCTATCTGGTTGAGATTGGGATTGTAATAGGGATCGCCGTCGATCGCCTCCAGATATGCCTGCCAGCGGTTCTGAAAGATAGCGAGTTCTGCTGGCAGGACGGTGCAGTCGCGCGAGACGGACTCGTAGTGAATCAACTCCACAAACGGCGTATACACATTGCGATAGCCCGCCTGATGCAGCTTGAGACAGAAGTCCACGTCGTTGTAGCTGAAGGGAAAGATTTCGTCCAACCCGCCGACGGCATCAAACGCCGATCGCCGCAGCATCAGACAAGCGCCGGTGACGCACAAATAGTTGCGGTTAACCACATTGGAACAAAAGTAGCCGCGATGGTCGCGCGGCAGACTATAGAAGGCATGACCGGGACGGCCGGCCAAAATGACGACGCCAGCGTGCTGAATATGGCGGTTGGGAAATAGCAGTCGGGCTCCCACGGCACCGATTTCAGTCTGCTGGGCGAGCTCTAGCATCGACTCAATCCAGTCGGGAGTGGTGATTTCGATATCGTCATTGAGCAGTACGACAACGTCGCCTCGGCTGTGCTCAACCCCAGCGTTGATGCGTCGCGAAAAGTTAAAGGGTTCATCACAGCGCACCAATTCAATGCCAAAGGCTTTGGCCTGATCTAGCGTCTCGGGAGGGATATCGTAACCATCTACCACCACCACCTCAATGTGAGGATAAGTGCTTTGCTTGGCGATGCTGGCGAGGCAGTTTTCCAAATGCGATCGCGGGCCATCCTGCATCATTGTCCCTGCGCTGGGGATAATGATGCTGACCAAGGGCTGGGCCACTAGCTGACGGCGGACACGATAAAAGCCAGCTTCTGACGTGGCTTCCGCCTGCCCTGGATAGGGACTCCGCTGGGCCATATCGGTCAAGGCCCGTTGGGCGGCGGTAAAGGCCCAGGGCTTGGCCTCAGCTCCGGACGTGACGGACGTTTCCGTCACGCGCCAGTGATAGAGAATCTGGGGAATGTGATGAATGCGGGTGGTTTGCTCCGTCAGGCGCAGCATCAAGTCCCAATCTTGCGCCCCGTCATAGTCGGAGCGAAAACCGCCAACCTGCCGCACCAGAGACGTGCGGTAAACCCCGAGATGACAGGTATACATGCAGCCGTGAAAGTAGTCGGGTGACCAGTCAGGTTTGAAAAATGGCCCCTTGTGCTTTCCCGCTTTGGTGATCTTGTCTTCGTCGCTATAGAGAATGTCTATATCAGGCTGGTCGCGGATAACCTTGGCATTTTCATACAGGGCCGCGATCGCCAGTTCGTCGTCATGGTCCAGCAGGGCGATAAAATCGCCGGTTGCCTGCTCCAGCGCCGCATTCGTCGCGGCGGCAATGCCTCCATTCTGTGGCAAAAAGAGTATCTGAATGCGATCGTCAAGGCCGACAGACTGCTCCAGAACGGCCCGCGTCCGTTGCGAGGGCGAGCAGTCGTCGACAAGAATTAACTGCCAATGGGGATAGGCTTGCGATCGCACCGAAGCGATCGCCTTCTTTAGTAGGGCGGGCTCCGTGTTGTAAACCGGCACTAAAACCGAGAAACGCGGCGCATTTTCCCAGGTTTTAACGGCCTCTCGCACAGCGATAACGGCTTCTGGGGAGAGCTGCTGAGCCTGCAGCCAGCTGACGTATCGCCGTTGCTCCCGCAGTCGCTTACCCGTCCACAAAACGTATTTGCAGGCATCATTAACGGCATTGCTCAATCCCCGCTCTTGCCAAACCTTGGCAAACGCCAGGGGTTTATTGAGCCAAAACTTCAGGGACATAGCGCAGGTCAAAGTATGCAGCAGCTAATAGCATGGCACGGTTCGCCACGATTTGAGCAACAAGACGCCATCTGGTCGGTTTAAGTTGCCGGGTCGTGGCGGGGGGCAGCGCGATCTCCCAAGATTGGCGATCGCTGATCTCTAGAGATCAAACGCTAGATGCAGCGTCTCGATAATGATGTAGACTCTGCCCATATTTGTCCTTGCTGGCGGCCTGACCAGTCAGGCAACTTCAGTGTGCCAGAAAAGCTGAACGCATGTATCATGCCTGTTGCAGGGCGGGCTGAGATCAAGACTTGAATTTGAGTCGTGATGATCCCGTGGGCGATCGCATAATCCCAACACCGCATGATTTTAGAACTGCTAACCCGCATTCTGGTATGGGCAGCTATTGGGCTGCTCATTTGGTACCTGCTATTAAGATTAATTCCCCGCAACTTCCTGGCTTGGTTTGGGGGAGCCATCATCTTGACCCTGTTCGTGTTGGCCTTTATCGATCCAAACGACGAGACGATTGGCTCCATCTGGCGAATTATCTCCCTGCCACTCACCCCCTTGGGGCTAACGGTGTTGTTATTGATCTTTGCCCTGGCTGAAAAGAAAATTAAAGGCCGCTATGTTGGCGTAGCGCTGACGATCTTGCTCGTTTGTAGCGTCCCTTTATTTGCTCGGTTTATTGTGAATCAAGCGGAACAGGCCGTGCAGCAGGCTTACGATGCCCAGCGAGAACTTTGTAACGAGGTTTGCCCCATTGATATCCCCACTAGCACTGCTCTGAGCCAGGTATCGACCATTGTGGTGATCGGGGAAAATATGGACTATGTTTCCCCCCTCGAAGATTTTCCCAATCAGGTTGATCAAAATGTTGAGTTCAATCCAGCATTGATATCGCGCTTGAACAGTACCGCTGGTTTATACCAGCGGCTAGTGGCACGAGGCAGTAATCCTTTTGTCTATGTGACCGCTGGCCCTATTTACGGCAACGATGAAGAAGAAGCTGCCAAAGAAGAAACTTTGCGGCAGATTTTGATCAGCGGGGGGGTCCCCCGCGAGGTCATTATTATCGACGATTCCGGTATGGATGTGCATCGAGCCATGCGTGACGTCCGCGAATTCCTGGAAGAGAGGGATGCTTTGGGCAGTGGCGAGACACCACAACGGGAATCACAACGGATTGCCCTAGTAGCCCCCGCCCTTTCTATGCGGCGGGCCGCGCTCACGTTTGAAAATAGAGACTTGCAGGTGATCGCTTGGCCCACCAATCTCTATGGCCTCAGCGAACCCACTGGCGATACCATTGCCCGCCTATCTGACCTAGTTCCCAGTGCTGAAGCCCTACGTTTGACTACCCGCTATTGGAATGAACTGCTGACGTCGATTTACTACTTTCTGCGGGGTTGGCTACCGTCGTTCAAGGTGCGCTGGGGGGAAGACGTCGAGCTCGTCCCCGAAGAGTTTCTCTAGCAGCAAACGGTGGCAGCTCTGCGGGTCGGTGCTGTTGGCCTATGAGATTGGCTGGCGATAGCGTCATTCGCTTGTCGATCGCCCTAGCTGACGAGGGCTAGAGGGCGCCGATTGATAGCTTTGAATCGTCGTTTCGAGGGCTGACACTGCCTGCAAAAACTGTACATCTTGCTCTGATGCTAGGCGAACCGGATTGCTAAATAGGGCACGCTCTTCGCCACTGCTCAAACTGACTTCAACATCTGGGGTGATGCCGCGCTCACTGATATCCGTACCGTTCGGGGTGTAATAGTGAGCAATCGTCACCGCGAGTCCTGAGCCATCTGAGAGCTCATACAGTGACTGCACCAGCGCTTTGCCAAAAGTGGTGGTGCCGACTACTGTGGCTCGGTCGTTATCCTGCAGCGCTCCGGTCAAAATTTCGCTAGAACTTGCAGAGCGATTATTGACCAGCACAGCCATCGGTAAATCAGTGAGTGCCGTGCGATTGGCGCTAATTTCTGAAGGGTCGCCGTTGCGATCGCTGGTCCGGACGATGGGACCACGCTGCAGCCACAATCGACTAATTTCAATACTGGCCGACAGCAGCCCGCCGGGATTGCCCCGTAGATCTAACACGAAGGCTTCAGCGTCTTGCGAGGTTAATTCTTCGATCGCTTGCACCATTTGCTCAGTCGCATGACCGTTAAATTCATCCAAACGAATGTAGCCAATACGATAGCCGCTAACCTCTTTTAGGTCATAGGCTACCGTCGGTAACTCTAGTCGGGTGCGAGTCAAGATTACTGACTGTGGCTGGCTGTCATTGCGTGAATAAGTAAGGGTCACCTGAGAATTTTCTTCGCCCCGCAGCAGTTGAGCCACACCGCTGACGCTCAGCCGATCAACTGACTGCCCATCCACCAGTAAGAGGCGATCGCCCATGCGCAGTCCTTGGGTTTCGGCGGGGGAGTCGGCCAACACACCCACAACCACTATTGAGCGAGTTTGATTATCGCGTTGGAGCTGCAAACCAACCCCAGAAACTTCGCCCGCCGTCTGGTCAGAGATGTCGGCATATTCTTGAGGATCTAAAAACCGCGTGTAAGGATCTTCTAGACGGCGAAGTTCATCTCTCAGCGCTGAATAGGCGGCTTCTGGCGAGGCATATTCCTGACTTAGTAAGCGCTGGCGGGCGGCTAGCCAATCGGTTTGATTAAAGGTCGAATCGACATATTCACGATTCACCAATTGCCATGCTTCATCTAGGACGGCTTTAGGGCTATCTTCAGACAGTTCTGCGGCCGCTGCGACTGGACTCAGCGCCGGACTCAAGGTTGAAAAGGCAGTCAGCAGGGAGGTCGCGATCGCTCCCTTCAGAAAATTCATCGGCGCAGTCACTCGTCGATTAGCAGAGCGCATCATAGGTTAATTAGCGGGGGGATTGAGATTGGCAAACACATTGGCACCCTGAACTGACAATACAGCGTTTCTAAAGCCAGCGAAGTATAAAAATGACCTGTAGCCCAGGCTCTTCATAGATTGGCATACCTCACCAGGCAAAGAACTGCTGCAAAAACGTCTGCGTTACCGAAAAACGCGCCGTCAGCACAAAATGCCTTCGGCCAATTAGTCTAACCAAAAAAACTGTCGCCGGGTGAATCACCAGCCAATTCTTAGACTGTATTCATCTTAGCTCGATGAGTTCATCGCTCCGAAGCGATATACTTGCCTGACCATGGGTACGGGTATTGGCAATGCTGACATGGCGGTGGCGGCATCATTGCTCCCTGCAATGAAAATTGCCTGGCCTGGTAATGCTTTGATGAGCTAGCGATTCTCTTGGGGTTTGAATATGGATGTTGCAATCGCCACCATGGAACAGCTGGAAGCCGTTAGTCAACTCCTCGATGACTACCGCAGCTTTTATCAACAACCTTCTGACCTGGAGGCCGTCACCACTTTTGTGCGAGAGCGATTACATCGTCGCGACTCGGTCATCCTGATTGCGCAAGTAGAGGGACAAACGGTCGGTTTTACGCAACTCTATCCCAGCTTCTCAACCGTTTCACTGCGCCCTATCTGGATTTTGAACGATCTTTTCGTCAAGCCATCCCATCGGCGGCAGGGAATTGCCCACTCTTTGCTGACGGCGGCGGCTGAGTATGCTGCTAAAACCGGAGCCCCGCGCGTCACGCTCGCGACTCAAATTGAAAATACTGCCGCTCAATCACTCTATGAATCGATGGGATATCGCCAAAACGCCGCATTTTACTTTTATGACCTATCGCTTGAGCACCACTAACCTATTGGCTGGAGAAAGCGACTGAATATTCAAACTACAGCACGATTACCATCAGTTCACCCAGCCGTTACGCACCCCATATTGCCTGTAATGGCAAAAAAACTGCTGAGAACCCTTGGCTGAAGCGGGAACATTCTTCCGTCCACTTCGAGATGTTTAGAGCCCACATTTTTCAGCCTTGAAAGATTAAAGTGGGCTTGGGAGCCCGCTGGGTTGCTGCCATCGAGAGGACGGTTGGCAAATTCGAATGAGATTGACGTGAAGGGGAGCGATCGCATGATTACACACATCATTTGCGATATGGGCGGTGTGTTAGTGCAGTTAGAGTGGAGCCAGCGAATTAGCGAGTTGCTGGGCCGTTCGGTGCCAATCGATGAGCTACACCAGCTTTGGGTTCAGGCTCGCAGCACCGTCGATTTTGAGTCCGGTCGCCTGAATTTTGACGAGTTTGCCAGCGCCTTTATCGCAGAATTTCAGCTCAAGCTCTCACCTGCCATTGTGCAGCGGGAATTCTTAGAGTTTGTGCAAATGCCGATGGCTGGCTGTGAAGCCCTGCTGAACCAGCTCCAGCAGAATTATCATGTGTCGCTCTTGTCAAACACAAATGCGGCTCATTACGAAAAGCTGCGCGATCGCTACAACTTTTATGCTCCCTTTGACCAAGTCTTTTTATCCTACGAAATCGGGTTGATGAAACCTGACCCTGCCATTTTTGAGTATGTGTTACGGGCGCTCAACATTGCGCCTGCCAAAGCCGCCTTCTTTGATGACGGAGAGCGCAATGTGGCCGCTGCCAAAAGCGTTGGCATACATGCCTACCAAGTTCATTCGCCAGATGAAGTGATGGCCATTGTTAAAACTTTTGAGACGGCATAATGGCGCAGGCACACATAGCGATGTCGTCAGTGAACCGCTGGTTTGAGCGGAATAAAACCTCTCAGGCTCAACTGGTAGCTGCTCTATTCGACCCTCTGTCCGTCTATCTATCCACTGCGATCCCGGCTGGGATTGTTGACCCTGCCCTCTGATTTTGAAGAGTAGGCAATCATCATCAGTTAGTCGCAGTCACTGAACATTGACCATTTAGTTCTGAGACCATTAGTCCTGAACTAGTTCGGTGCCATTCATAAAGTGCAGGGTTTGCTCTAAATTTGCCGGCATGCTGTCTGGATGATTGGCGATGGTGTCGGGCATATCATCCATCGGCGCAGTTGGCGGCACCGCTGATTCGCTTAATATGCGCAAAATTTCTGGCGAGGGTGCCCCAACCCGACGAAACTCTGCCCCGGTGAAGAAGCCAAAATTCATGCTGCCTAAGCGCACTAAGTCACCGTCTTTAAGGACATAGTTCTGCCGAATACGAACGCCGTTAACGTACGTTCCATTGGTGCTGCCCAAGTCATACAAAATAAAACCGCAGGCAGTATCGTACCGGATTGCTGCATGACAGCGGGACAGACGGCGATCGCGAATCGGTAATGAGGATTGATTGGGGTCGCGCCCAAACGTCCATATCTGATTTTGAAGCTGCGGCTGCAAAAAGATTTGAGAACGATTTTCTGAAACGTTGGTGATCAACAAGGCTTGCTTATCGGTGACCAGCCCCAACACATAAGAGAAGTTGCCGGGGTGAACGGGCATCTGCTTATCGACAGTTGCCATGTTCAAAATTTCGCTGAGTAAAGCCGGATTTTGTTCATACAAACGCTTGAATACTTGAAATAAATTCAAACTATTCTGGATACTCTCGGCTGAAGCGTCCATATGCGAGAGAGCGTATTCACTCAAGACTTTGGGATCAAACATGTTCTCGCGGTTGAGTTTCAATCTGTAGACGGATCTTAGTTTTTCTATGTGGTTGAGCACCTTCCCAATAATGCTGATGCCACCCTTCGCGCCATCAACCTCAGCCAAGTTAATGATTGGCTTTCTGATATTTAGCTAATGAACGCGGCATTTACTTGCCTAGTGATGTACATCACTTCACCCAAGCACAGTGGCCTTAAACCATCCTCTGTACCTCACTGGCTCCAGAAACGCCTTGTACAGTTAAGAGTTTCTACTATAAAGCGTCTACTTGCCGTAGGTAAATCCCGAATAGCCAATCAGACATTTACAGTGTACCCATCGAACTGAAAGGAGTCTCTAAACAACATGCCCTAATCAGTAAAGCCAACGGTTAGAGAAATCAGCAAAGATGACGGAAAGCTCGCACTGTCAACCATTTCAAAGGCCAGAGCAGGTTCGCATCAAACCTACGAAACTGATAGCTGTTGTATTTTATACGATATCTACCGTCAGTGTGAATAGTTCAAATTATGAAGAGTTCTTATAGTTTTATTCGTTCTATGAACTGCGTCAGCTTGGTTATGCAGATATTTCGCGCGCGGGCAAGATGCTGGCAGTAAAAACATTGATCAACCCTGTCAGCATCAGTAATCGTACCTTTGACAAAATCTCTGCTAAAGACGTTGACATCTGCAGAATCAACCCTTCAGGCTCAGTCGCAGCCATTGTAAAAACACTGATTCTCTAGGGGCTGTCATCATTTAAGGCCTGAACCCTTATGCTGAGGGCAGTTCAGCCCCTAGCTAGTTTTGCGGAGCAGGCGCGGTAATGCCCATACCGCAAGGCTTTCGAGTTTAATTGATGACGCGCCCTAGACGGATGTGGGCTAGATTTGCAAATGTGGAATGTTCGCGTTTGCGAAATACTTCATCAATAGCCTCAAGAATGCAGGGCTTAAGAGCGTGAACGGAATCTATACGCAAGTCTGATGCTCGGCACTCAAGCGTCAAAGCAAAATCTACGCAAGATGTCAGTCGCTAAAGTGATTTACTCGTGATGGGAGCAATTTTGGTGCTGCGACATCTTGAAGAATCATGGATTAAAAACCGCTAGCCAACCGAGAAAGAAATCCGCAATGATGGAAACATGGATACTCGACTGGCTCCCATTATCGATTGGTTTTCGCGTCAGGGTTGGCAGCCCCTGGGCTTTCAGCAGCAGACTTGGGAAGCGTATCTGGCCGGTGAAAGTGGATTGATCCAGGTGCCCACCGGCTCTGGTAAAACCTATGCCGCTGTCATGGGACCGCTAGCAGAAATGCTTGCTGCTCCTAGTGTTGGCCTGCAACTGCTCTACATCACGCCATTGCGGGCGCTGTCGCGGGACATTGAACAGTCGATCCGTCGTCCAGTGGATGAAATGGGCTGGAAGCTGCAAATCGAGTCGCGCACAGGCGACACTAGCTCCAGCAAAAAATCGCGACAGCTTAAAAAAATGCCGGACGTGCTGATCACTACGCCAGAATCATTATCCGTGATGCTGTCTTATAAAGACAGTGCCAAGCGGTTCCAGTCACTGCGCTGTGTGGTGCTAGACGAATGGCACGAGCTGATGAGCTCTAAGCGCGGCACCCAAACCGAACTAGCCCTGTCGCGGCTGCGGCAGCTGACGCCGAGTGTGCGCACTTGGGCCGTTTCGGCGACGTTGGGCAATTTGTCGGAGGCCGCGCAAACTGCTGTTGGATTGGTGACAAAGCCGGTGATTGTGCAGTCTGATTTACAGCGAGACACGATTATCCGCAGCATTTTGCCGGAGTCGGTTGATAGCTTTCCCTGGGCAGGGCATCTGGGGCTACGCATGTTTGAGGCGCTGGTGGCGGCGCTGGAC
>JBCCNE010000101.1:0-11432 GCA_039026015.1 Cyanobacteria bacterium P01_C01_bin.70
CAGATCACCATTGTCGCCGCCACCGAAACCGCCCCAAATGCCTATCTCGAACGGGCGGCTGAAGCTCTGATTCTCGACATTGCCACCACGCCCCCCGACGAATCCACCAGCGCTGATGACCTGAGATTTGGCAATAACCTGCGGATTATCGTGGCCGCCGAGCCGCTGCCTCGCTACCAGGTGTCCACTGCCAGTGCCGGGACGCGCACTGATACCGATATTCTGGATATTCCCCAGGGCATTCAAGTCATTCCTGAAGCAGTTCTCGAAGATCAGGGCAGCATTAGTCTTGGGGAAGCGCTGCGCAATGCCAGCGGCGTCAGCGCCGGACGCACCGCCAGCGGCTCCCGCGCTACCACGGCGATTATTCGCGGCTTTGAAACAGAAAATATTCTGCGGAACGGCTTGCGGGACGATACCCTGCGATTAGGGTCGGGCATTAGCAATATTGAGCGCATCGAAATTTTGAAAGGGCCAGCATCGGTGCTGTTTGGGGCAGGCAATTTGGGTGGCACCATTAATCTGGTGACCGAGGAGCCGCTACGAGATCCGCGCTACGACTTGGAATTTACGGCAGGTAACTATGCGGTCTACGGCACGGCGTTTGATTTCACCGGTCCGCTAGATGAATACAGCAGCTATCGCACTAACCTGGCCTATGAAAATCGCGGCAGCTTTGTTGATTTTGAAAACAGCGAGTTCGTCTTTTTTGCTCCCACACTGCAGGTTATCGATACTGAGCAAACTAGCCTAATTATCGATTTTGAATACCTCTATAATCGTTCGCGCGGTAACTCAGTGGGGCTGCCAGCCATTTCGGCGATCGGCCTAGACGATAATGATTTAGCTGAGCAAATTATCAGCGGCGGCGGCATTATTTCTGAGGAAGATGCTGCACAGGCGGGCACTCTGGATATTCGCACGAATTCCGGCGAGCCGGATATTAGCCAGGCAGAAAGCAACATTTCTCGGATTAGCTATCGCTTAGATCATCAGATTAACGATCGCTGGCGAGTCAGAAATGAATTCTTAGGCTCGTTTCAAAACACCGCTGAAGATAGCTTTGTAGCGGGCATCGGGTTTGCCCAGGTACAGGGCCAGCCCGACCTGGGTCTAATCAACCGCATTTATATTGATAATCCTAGCAACCGTGAAGCCTACACCTTAAACACGAATGTTGTGGGTGATTTTGCTGTGGCAGGCATCGACCAAACCCTGCTGTTAGGCGTGGAATGGTTTCAAGAGACTGAAGAAGATCTGGTTTTTCAGCGACTGTTTTTACCCTTTATTTCTCCAGATTCAGAGCCCTTCGATATCTTTGAGCCTAGTTACGATCCCACGCGTTTTTTTCCTGAAGCCGATTTCGGCTTTGGCGCTCCTAACGAAAGAATTGGTGCTGATAGCTTTACCCGTCGAAGCACCATTGGCCTTTATGGACAAACGCAGCTGAATTTTTCAGACAGCTTAATTGTTTTACTGGGAGGGCGTTTGGACTTTGCCGACCAGTTTTTTGAAGATGCGGTCAATCGAGCGGATCCAACTCCGATTGAAACCTCTGACACAGCCTTTAGTCCGCGGGTGGGAATTGTGTTCAAACCCATCGAAAATCTGTCGTTTTACGCCAGCTACACAGAATCATTCGAACCAGTCATCGGTCGCGCAGAGAATGGAGAGGTTTTCACGCCCGAGCGAGGCAACCAATTTGAAGTGGGGATCAAGGCCGACATTAATAATCGTCTTTCAGCGACCCTGGCCTATTATCAATTGCGCCGCACCAATGTGCTGACCCAAGACCCTAACAATCCCGGATTTCAGGTGCAGATCGGCGAACAGGCCAGCGATGGGGTGGAGCTCGACATTGCGGGCGAACTGCTGCCCGGCTGGAACATTATTGCCAATTATGCCTACACAGACGCTCGCATCAGCGAAGATAACGAGTTTCCCGAGGGTCGCCGCCTGCCGAATGCGCCGGAGCACGCCGCTAGTTTATGGACGTCCTACGAAATTCAGGAGGGCAGTTTGGCAGGGCTGGGACTGGGTGTGGGAGTTTATTTTCAGGGCGATCGCAACGGTGATATTCGCACGCCCTTCATCCTCCCCGCCTACACTCGCACCGATGCCGCTATTTTTTATCGCCGCGAGCAGTTCCGCGCTCAGCTCAATTTTCAGAATATATTTGATGTGCGCTACTTTGAAAGCGCCAGAGATCAGTTCCGCGTCATCCCCGGCGCGCCCTTCACGATTTTCGGCACCGTTGGCTGGGAGTTTTAACCCGTGCAAAGGTTTATCAGAATTTGGCTAGGGCAGCTCGTTTCCACCATTGGCAGCTACATGACCGTCTTTGCCCTGATCTTTTGGGTGTGGGAGACGACGGGTTCGGCTACGAGTTTGGCCCTGGTCACGTTCTTTTCACAACTGCCACGCATTATCGTTACGCCGCTGGCGGGCATCATTGTCGATCGCTTTCCCCGCAAACAGCTCATGATTTTGGGGGATGTGGTGGCGATGCTGTGTACCATGGCAATCGCCCTGCTGTATGGGGGCGATCGCCTACAAATTTGGCATCTCTATACTGCGGTGGCGGTTTATGGCTGTTTTGGCCAAATCCAGACCCTGGCCTATTCCACCTCGATTGCCCTGCTGGTAGACAAAAAAGATTACACCCGGGCCGAAAGTATGGTGGCGGCAGTGAACTACAGCGGCGCGATCTTTTCCCCCATTCTGGCGGGCAGTTTATATCCCATAATTGGCCTGCAGGGCATTATTCTGATTGACCTGAGCACGTTTTTGATGGCCTTTGTGATTCTGCTGGCGTCAACGATTCCTCCACCCGATCCCGATGCCCCTAATGCTGGCCGCCCCCGGGTGGATTGGTCGAACCTGACTTTTGGCTTTCGCTACATCGCCAGCAAGCCGGGACTGATCGCAATGGTGCTGGCCTTTTCCTGCTTTGCCTTCCCCAGCGATATTGGCAGAGCACTCTACAATCCCATGATTTTGGCGCGCTCCGGAGGCGAAGCCCAGGCATTAGGAGCCGTGACCACCGCCGCCGGGCTGGGGGGGGTGTTGGGGGCACTGCTGGTGAGCTGGAAAGGGGGATTCCAGCGGCGGATTCACGGCATGCTGCTGGGATTTGCGGGGACCGGACTTTGCAAAATTGGCCTGGGCCTGGGGCAAACCGTTGCAGTCTGGATTCCCGCCCACTTTGCCGCCACCCTGCTGGTTCCGCTCTATTACAGCTCCAGTAATGCCATTTGGTATGCCAAGGTGCCGCCTTCTCTACAGGGGCGAGTCTTGGCGGCTGATCAAATGATTGGGCTGGTGATTGGAGCCCTGGCCCCACTCCTCGCTGGCCCCCTCGCCGACTTCGTTTTCGAACCAGCAATGCAGGTTGATGGCTGGCTCTCACCTGTCTTTGGACCGATTTTAGGCACTGGAGAAGGAGCCGGAATTGCCCTGCTCTACACCCTGACCGCCGCACTGATGCTGCTGGTGGGGCTGGGCGGCTACGGGTTCCGCACGCTACGTTCAGTGGAAACGATGTTGCCCGATCATGCATTAGAACCTAGTTTGTCCGATAAAGGCATCAAGGACTGAAGGGCTGCGGACAGGGGAACAATGCAGCGGCTCATACGGTCAAGATCAGGTGGACCAAGCGACACTCCCTTAACATTTGCAAATTTTGCAAATGTTGTTTAGCGTTGAATGTCAATCAGCTTAGGCGAATCCGCCAGGAGCAGCCGCCTAAAAGCTAGCCAGCATCCATACAATAAACCAGACAATAATCATAGATTATCTCAATGGCCAATCCGATCATAGGTTCATCAGCGGTATACAAATGTTTTTGGTACATCCGTAAAAAGCCGGTAAGCGGTGTCTTTTGGGGCTTCAACATGGTTACTTTTGCTACCAAATCTCGAATTAAGGCCAGCACCATCTCCGGATATTTGCGTAGAAACTTAATATAAAGGCTGTTTAAATTTTGGAGTAGGGTGATACCATTCTATGGACTATTGCGAGTAACTCTCATTATGAGGCTGCACCAGGCAAAAATTCCCTAATGTACTGAAGATTCCGGGCCACTGTGTATGAGAGTCTACTGTTCGTGGCGGATGTAATTTTTAGTGCAGCGGCGCTCTAGCTTGGTTGTTGGGTTTAACTGAGGCACGTACCGTCGCGCTGTCAGTATCCGATCGCAGCTATCGCTGGTACAAGTTTCACCACTTCTCTCGCTATCTCCAGCGGGGGTACTTAGTCTGGTGCCAGCGAGTACTTTCAAGCCTAGTCTCTACGGCAGCTGATGCTTATGGCCTGTGTATGTGGACTGCGATCGCCCGTCATCGATCATCCTAGCCCCCACAGGTCTGCAAAATCCGACTCATTGGAGTATCCTCCCCCATGGTTCAAGTAAGTCTATCAACCTCTACCAACTTTGACGGTGACCTCAACGCCCTGGTTGAAGATCAGGGCACTGCCTTGACCGTTCGCTTTGACCTCGACGAGCCGGCTCCCGCTCCCGGCCTGAAGGTCTATATTGATAGCGACGTTGAGCAAATCCTCAATCGCTTAGACTTACCAGCGGCGATCTCAAATCCTCAGTTTGAGAATCTCAACCTGCTGTCTACTCAGACCAATTTTGACAACTCTGGACTGGCCGTCGAAATCAGTGCTGGAGCAACCTTTGCGACAGTTACTCTGGATATTTTTAATAATGATGAACCCGACACATTTTTGCCAGAAACCTTCGATGGCTTAGTAGAAGCAGTCTTCTCGCTCGTGACGGCGGATCAAATTGCCCCCGAGGATCAAACCAGCATTACCGGCGTTGGCGACTACACTATCGATCCTGACGCCGCTAGCAGCACGGTGCTCTTTGTCGATGATGCGAGCCAACTGCCTGGCGACCCCGCCCCGCCGGAACCGCCGGAACCGCCGGAACCGCCCACCAGTGGGTATGACGAAGCCATCAGCGGCGATATTTCCAATGATCCGAATGCTCCTTTGGTGCTAGATCTGGCTGAAGGCACGACCCGTCTATCGGCTAGCACAGCCAACGGTGACCAGGAGTACGTCACCGTGACGATTCCCGATGGCTTTCAGCTTGACTCCCTGGTGCTGGAATCCTTCTCGCAGTCAGACGTCGCTTTTATCGGCGTCCAGGAAGGTGCCATCTTTACTGAGCCATTGGACAACAGTGCAGTTCTTAGCGAGTTTCTGGGTTACACCCTGTTTGGCGCTACTGCGGTTGGCAGCGACATTTTAGACAACATCGGCAACGGCTCCAATGGCGCCAACTTTGGTGGGCAAGGGTTTGAAGGGCCGCTGCCTGCCGGCACTTACACCTTTGGAGTACAGCAGCTTGATGGCCCAAGCGACTATACGCTGGCCTTTAACTTGACTGAAGCGACTGTGGAACCGCCCACTGAGCCCCCCACTGAACCCCCGGCAGGTCTACCGGTGGTGAGCTTTGAGGCGGTGCCCGCTACGATTTCTGAGGAAGCCAGTGCCGCAGACCGGCTGCTGCGACTAGAGTTTACGGTCGTCGGTGAGATTCCTGAAGGGGGTCTCGTGGTTCTCCTTGAGAATCTTTTCGGCATTACCGATCAGGCAGACAGTGAAGCCGAGGGAGCTGCCTTTGAAGGCTTAGGTCTAGCGCCTCCCTTTGACCAAGAAAACAACATCATTGGTATTCGACTGCTGGAAAATCAAGCTGCGATCCAGTTGCCGATGATTAACGATCTGGTCGAGGAAACTACAACTTTTGAGTTCCAACTGCTGGAAGGTGAGGGCTACGTTGTCGATCCTGATCAGAACGCCACGCTGTTCACCATTACTGACGATAACGGTGGTCCCGGCGTCGGCCCCACGATCGCGCTTTCCGTCTCTGAAACCAACTTGGCCGAGGGCGATCCGCTCACCGTCAATTTCACCGTGGATGGCGAGATTCCTGAAGGCGGTTTGGACGTGCTGGTGCAGAGCCCCGTTCCGGCGGCGCTGGGTCAGTTCGAGTTGGCTGATCTGACGGCTCTAGAGCTGTCTGGCGTAAGTAACCTGATTCCCGGCGATAGCCAGGGCTTGAGCTTTATTGCTACGCTCACTGAGCCGAATGCTTCCATCACCCTCAACGTTTTTGACGATATCGTGGCGGAGGAGCCTTTGGAACTGCCGTTCACCCTGGCCAATGGGGAACTGTATGAGGTTGACCCAGCCGCCGCTGAGGTGATCTTGACCATTGCCGATCAGCCGTCGGAGCCGGGGCCGACCGTGGGCATCACACTAGATCAGACTGAAGTCACTGAGGGAGACACCGTGACGCTGACGTTCACGGTGGACGGTGAGATTCCCGAAGGCGGGCTGACAGTCTTGGTCAACGACGTTGATAGCGCCCAGGGCGGCCTCCGCAGCCTGACTGAGTTTGATATTGCCGGGGTCGAGTTGGGCGAGGGCATCGCTGAATTTCCCACGCCAGCTGAGGGCGACAGCGGTTTCTTTGTGACCCTGACTGCCCCTACCGCCACCATTACCCTACCGGTGATTGACGATGGGGCTGATGAAGATGAGGCTAATGAATCCTTCACCTTTGAAGTGATTGACGGCGAAGCCTATGAGGTTAATCCCGAAGCGGCCAGCGTCACGCTCAACATCAGCGATGTCGGCGACGTCGGCGGGGGTGGCGATGTCCCAGTGGTTTCGGTGGATGTCTTTGGCGGCACCTTCAGCGATGAAGACGCGCTGGTAACGCCAAATCTGGTTGAGTCGGGCAGCGGCACCCCGATTCTGAGCATCGTGGTAAGCGCCGACGGGCCGATTCCGGAAGACGGGCTGGTGGTGAATATCAACACCGATTTGGCCGATATTACCCAGTTCGTCGAGGGCGCAAACTTTGTTCCTCTCAGCTTTGGCGGCGACGTCATCGGTGCAATCTACGACGACAGCGGCACGGCCACAGGGCTCCAACTGCGGCTGAATACGTCGAATGCGGTGATTAACTTCCCCAATGTGGGGCTAGCAGCCACGGATCCGCAAGTGGTTAACTTCTTTGTCGAACCGGGAGAAGGCTATACGGCATCTGAAGGGATGTCTGCCATCACCGTTTATGACAGCATCGATCAGGTACCTGAGGTGACCAGTACGCCCGAAGTCAGTATTTCATTAGTCGACTCCGGTCCGTTGCTTGAGGGCAGTGACAGCATCACCGTCAACTTTGAAGTGGCGGGTGATATTCCCGCTTCAGGGCTGCTGCTCTACGTCAGCAACAATACCTTTGCGGGACTGGTAGACTTCGACCTGCTTAATGCGCAGGTAACTGGCGGCGCCTTCCCGGCCCCAGATGGCAACGCGGGCGGGTTTTACTTTAAAGTCACCGAACCGACGGCCAGCATTACGCTGGATGTGCGCACCGATGAAACCGTAGAAGGTCTAGAACAGGTGTCACTGGCCCTACAGGAGCTGCCTGGTTACACGATCGCACCAGACGCCGGTGAGGTTTTCGTGCAGCTTCAGGATGACGCCGATTCTCTCATTCAGGTCAGTCTGACCACTGAGCCCGCCGTCCTGATTGAGGAAGAAGGCACAACCGCGATTGTCAATCTTAGTCTCAGCGCCCCCCCACCAGAAGGCGGTCTGCTGGTGACCATTGATGCCGCCGAGATGCTTGAGTTTAACCCACAAACCCTAACGGCCTCGGACGATGTTGAGTTGGTGAGCGCCAATGAGGACAACACCCAATTCACGGTGCGGATGCTGGCGCAGACCGGCAGTGTGAGCGTTGCAATCGCTGATGATGGGGAAGCGGAAGCGGTGGAAACGGCCACCTTTGCCCTGGCAGCGTCAGAGGACTATCAGATTGACCCAGCAGCCGAAGCTGGCACCTTTACCCTGGTGGATACGGCGGCCCAGGCCCCGCTACCAATTGAGGATACCGGAGGCAACGATGCCATTGGTGACACGATCGCCACGGCCGAAGCCACGGGTCTTAGCAGTGACAACAGCAACGTAGTTATCGACGGCCGCATCAACCGCAACTTCTTTACGGATATCCCTGAGCGCACCGATCTCACCGAGGACGTAGACATGTTCTCCTTTGAGCTGGCGGCAGGGGATACCGTCACGCTTGATGCCGACTCGATTCCATTTATGTCGGGCGAGTTTGAAGTCACCACCGGGGCTGACCTGCGCCTGTTCAATGCAGCGGGTGAGGAGCTGGTGTACAGTGGCGCCGATGCGGCCCCAGGCGAACTCTTTGAAGCAGGTGGCGACGGCTTTATTGAGTACACCGCCACGGAGGCCGGTACCTACTACGTGGGGGTTTCGCAGCGACTAAACGAGAACTACGACCCCAACGTCAAGGCCTCTGGCGACGGCTTTCGTTCTCCTGTCCGCGGTACCGATGCGGGTCCCTACACCCTTAACATTCAGCTCAATCCTGAGGCCGGTAGCAACACCGAGCCCTTTGTCGAGTTTGAGGGCGACCCGGTGGAGGGTGCCCCCACCGTCAACTTCAGCGCCGTGCCCGGCACTTTTAGTGGCAATGATATTGTCACCTCCCAGATTGTTGAATCGGGCGATGACCTTACGCCAATCCTCACTTGGAGCTTCCAGGTAGACGGCGAAATTCCGGAAGCCGGTCTAGAGGTGGTCGTTCTCACCGATGCGGACTTGACGGATATTTTCGCTGACACGACTGGCTCCCCCCGAACCGCTGCGGGTGGCATCCTCACGGGCGCTGTCTACGATGACAGCGGCAATGCGATTGGAGTGAAGGTGCTGCTGCTGAGCAACAATGCCTCCATTCCGCTGAATATTGCCAATCGCGATATGGATGACCCGAATGCCCCTGAGACCTTCAGTTTCTCCTTGGCCAATGCAGAAAACTACGCTGCTGGCACCCTTAATGGTGGCCCCATCACCTTTTTCGACACGCTGGAGCAAGTTCAAGGCGGAGATGCTCCCACCGTGGGCATTACGGCAGACAACACCGAGCTCATCGAGTCTGAGGGAACTGAGCTCACGCTGACCTTCAACGTGGATGGCACTATCCCTGAGGATGGTTTGCTGGTTTACGTCAATAACGATACTCGTGGCTCGGTGGGTGAGTTTGATGTCTTCAATGCGGAAATTTCCGGCGCGTCCTTCCCCACCGTCAACGGCTCTGCCAGTGGTTTCTATACGCGGATCTTTGAAGATGAAGCCACTATCAAGGTGGCAGTCTTTGACGAGACGACTAATCCTGAGATTCCGGCGGAAGATGCTTTGGAGGGGGTGGAAGAATTTACCTTCACCTTAATTGAGAGCGGTGACTATACCGTAGATGCCGCAGCAGCGGCTATCGACATCACGATTAGGGACAACCCCGATTCTGTCCCCATTGATGACGGCGGCGGGGGCGGCGGCGGGGGCGGCGGCACCGGTGATGGTACTGGCGGCGGCACGGGAGGCGGCACTGGCGGGGGCGGGGGCGGCGGTGATGCCGCGGCTGGCCCAACGGATAATGACAGCGATCGCGGCCCCGGCACCATCAACGACACCATTGAAACTGCCGTTGACCTGGGTCTGACTGCCGAGAATCCCACAGTCACCGTTGAGGGCGCGATTTCTCAACGCTTCCGCGGCAGCACGGTCACGGCGGACGACTCCGAGGACGTGGATATGTACGCCTTTGACCTGGAGGCAGGCCAGACCATCATCCTGGATGTTGATGCCGGCGGCACGGGCGACGCCGGGGTGGCGGGTTCCACCATGGACAACATCCTGCGCATTTTTGACGCTGATGGTAACGAATTGGCCATTAGTGAAAACGACGGGGCTCCGGATGAGGTCTTCCAAGCTAACGGTGACGCTTATATCGAGTTCACCGCAGAAGAAGCTGGCACCTACTACGCCGGCATCAGCAACCTGGGCAATAACTTCTACGATCCCAACGTTGCCAATAGCGGCAGTGGCTGGATTTTTACCCCCCGCTTTGAGCCCGGCGACTATCGTCTAGAGGCGAGCCTGATGTCAGAAGGCGGCGGCAGCGAAGCGTCCACCTTTGAAGTTGAATCTGGCGTCACCAGCGTCTTCCTCGATTTTCCTCTGCTGGAGACAGCGGCGGGTCTCACTTTGGTGGGGGCTGACAGCGATGCGGCTCCCTTCTCAGAAGACTTCCAGGTGGGCTTTGCCATCACCGAAGAGACCAACTTCACCTTTGCCTCGGCACCGTTTACGCCGCTGGGCGGCACGATTGAGCACGACGGTACGATTACTCTGGGCTTAGGGGACGCAGAAGCCACCATTGGGGAATTCTCCATTGGCTTTGACCCCGATCGCGTCTCGGAGACTACCAGCGGCTTCTTTGTCGCTGACACCCTGGATGACCCGCTGGGCCTGGAAATTCTGTTTGACCTCAGTGCGCCTGGCACGGCGGCGGTATCTAACGATGAACTGGAAATCAGCGGCGCTGACTTGCTGCTGGCTCCAGAATTGGCGACGGCGTTGGGACTGGCTGACCTGGCCGGGGCCGATGTCGGTGATGCTCGCGTCGATGCCCTGGTCACCACGACTGATAGCGGTCCCACTGGCCCCAGTGACGTCACTGACGGCGATGACGACCTCGTTGGCACTGATGGGGATGACGTGTTAGACGGTCTGCTGGGCAGCGACACCTACACCGGCGGGGCGGGAGCCGACCAGTTTGTCTTCAGCATTGCTCAAGGCGTGGACACCATCACTGATTTTGAGATCGGGGTTGACCAAATCCAGCTGGGCGGTCTCACCTCTGAGGGCGTCCAAACCTTCGAGGTCGGCAGCGACACCTTGGTGTTAACCAACAGCAATGAAGTTTTAGGAGTCTTGCAGGGGGTTACCGGTGTTGATAACTCGATCTTCGCCTAAGGTCGGGGGCGATCGCAGCTGCTAAAAAACATTAGTTCGGGATCAGGAATATCGGGAGCTGTGACACGATCAGGAATTCAGCATTTCTAGCTAACCGGCTCAAGTCTGCTCAAAATAGACTGCTTGCTGAACCCATCGAGTCATATCCATCAGTTCGTTTCAACGGACGATGGCGACGAACCTAGGCGACTCATTTCCTGGCAGATAAACAGCCAAGCTTGACCCGAACTCGGTTTGAAGAGGTCATCTTCTGGACCTCTCGGTTTTGGGGAAGGGTGGTTAAACGTAACGTCCATCATTCCCCATTGGCTAGAGCAAGGAGCACCAATCGTAACTGGAAACGGAGCGCTAATCGGTTTTAGCCAGCCCTCCACCAATATTTTCAGCGTATTCGAGTCCAACAGCTTGCAAAACATAAGGCATGAGGAAAAAATCCAATGTTTGATGAATCAATCGACGGTGATATTACCAATAGTCCAGATAGCCCTTTAATGTTGCCGCTAGAAGTCGGATCGACCACTTTGTCGGCCACTACCGGCAATGGCGATCAAGAATATGTC